>CAYFOR010000076.1:0-14220 GCA_964344785.1 uncultured Piscirickettsiaceae bacterium | reverse complement strand
GAGTTGGGCGGTGCCACTGTCTCCTTGCTCACTCAATCATTCGGAGATGAGCCATGATCACCCGTATTTTCAGAGTGCAAATCACTCCAGCCCTTCGCGAGGAATTTGAAGAAAAATTCGCTACCATCTCAATTGAAGCGGTTGAATCCAGAGAAGGATTCAAAAGTGTATCTATTCACAAGCCCACAAAGTGGGCACCCAATGAATACGTCATGATCTCTGAATGGAAGAACGAAGAGTCACTTGCCAGGTTTGCCGGGAACGATTGGCATCAAGCAGTCATTCCCGAAGGTATGGAAAAGTTTGTTGAGGCCTGCTGGGTTCATCACTATGGAGAGTGGTAGTATCGTTCGTCACGCTCATCACAGATGCATCAGTGGTGACTGGCGTTAGCCGAAAGTGAAAACAGTGGACTCCCTTGAATCATTGTTGGCGGAAGTGAGGGCCTGTGAGATATGTCGAGAATATCTTCCATTCGGCCCTCGGCCGATCGTACAAATACACCCCCAAGCCCGTATCCTGATTGCGGGGCAAGCTCCGGGAAGCAAGGTTCACGAGTCCGGTATTCCATTTGATGATCCGAGTGGTGATCGTTTGCGAAGCTGGCTGGGTATGTCCAGAGAGGTGTTTTACGATGAACAGAGGGTGGCGATACTGCCGATGGGATTTTGTTACCCTGGTAAAGGAAAGTCGGGTGACTTGGCGCCACGATCGGAATGCGCCCGTACATGGCGGTCGAAACTCCTGGCCGCACTTGGGCGGATCGAGCTTACCGTTGTAATGGGTCAATATGCTCAGGCATATCATTTGAATGACGGTGGGCGTTCCGTGACGCAGAATGTTGAGGCGTGGCAAGCATACTGGCCTCGTGTTGTTCCTCTACCTCATCCGAGTCCGAGGAATAATCGGTGGTTGGCGAAAAATCCGTGGTTCGAAAATGAATTGGTGCCACAGCTTCGTAGTCGAGTGGCTGAAGTGCTGTCACAATGATGGCAAACAGTGGCCTCTAGGGGTCGGGCTCCCAAGGATAATTCGATATGAATCCCGTAGATATTGGCAAGGCTTATGATCAAATCACTCATCTGTGGGAAAGTGAAAAATTCGACCGAAGCAATGGCATGGCGCAACATGAAAAAGCAATCTCATTTGCTGAGAATTTTGGAAATGCACTGGATATCGGCTGCGGTTGTACAGGTCGATTGATAGACCTGTTATTAAGTAAGGGATTCAGCCCTGAGGGAGTCGATATATCTGAAAAGATGGTCGATTTGGCAAGGCAAAGACACCCGGAAATTCTGTTTCACCATGAAGATATCTGTTCCTGGAACATACCGGGAAAATATGATTTTATCAGCGCGTGGGATAGTATCTGGCATATACCTTTGGCGGCGCAGGAACAGCTCCTTTCAAAGGTTGTGGAAAGTTTGAACAGAGGGGGTGTTTTTATATTTTCCTTTGGGGGTACAAATGAGTCAGGTGATCATAAAAATAGTTTCATGGGGCCGGAAGTTTACTACTCTTCACTGGGGATCAATGGTTTTTTGTCACTACTCATGAAGCTTGGTTGCGTTTGCAGGCACCTTGAATTTGATCAGTATCCAGAGCTGCATGCATACATGATCGTGCAAAAAATATGACAGATAGAGTGTGTTCGTGCCGAAGGAACTGGTTTGTGATGTTGGCTTTAAAAAGGAGGCAGCATGATATCAATTGAAACATGGGTTACCTATACAACAGCCTGTGTTCTGATCATTCTTGCGCCAGGGCCTGACAATATTCTGTCGATCAGCCGGGGTCTTAGTCAGGGGCGTCTCGCTGCGTGTATTTCAAGTGCCGGGGCCGGTATTGGCCTGATGGTCCATGTTCTTGCGGCTGTTTCCGGCCTGGCAATACTGATCCAGACATCCGCACTCGCTTTTGGTATCGTGAAATTTGTAGGGGCAGGGTATTTGATTTGGCTTGGCCTTAAAACATTTCGATCAAAAGACTTGATTACATTTGCGCCTCATCGTCACTTGCCCATCAGGTCAATATTCGTTGCCGGGTTTCTTACAAACGTTCTCAACCCAAAACCAGTGCTGTTTATCCTGGCCTTTATTCCGCAATTTGTATCCCCTGGAAATGGATCGGTAGAACTTCAAACACTCCTTTTAGGTGCTTGGTTCGCCTCTCTGGCATTCACTATTTTCACAATATTGGGCTCGTTTTCTTCAGTTTTGGCACGGTGGCTGGAAGACCGTCCGGGCATGGTGGCTGGCCTGAATATTGGCGCTGGAGTCACTTTTGTGGCAGCGGGACTATCCGTTGCATTCCTTGAGAAAAACCAATGAGCACTTACAGTGCGTTCAAGCCGTTTGAGTGATGTTTCAAGCATAGATGAGGTGATGCAGTGAAGACTGTTGGTTTGCTGGGTGGTATGAGTTGGGAAAGCACCCTTGGCTATTACCGGGCTATCAATGAGGGTGTCAAGAGTACGCTTGGCGGCTTGCATTCGGCAAAGATCGCAATGTACAGCGTTGATTTCGAGCCCGTCGAACAGTTGCAGCGTGTTGGTGATTGGGAAGGTGCCGCAGAAATCCTGGTTGATGCGGCCTTGAAGGTTCAAGCTGCCGGTGCCGACTTTCTACTGATTTGCACGAATACCATGCACAAGGTCGCTCCAGAGATTGAAGCGGCAATCACGATTCCGCTGCTACATATTGCAGATGCCACCGCAGAGGTTCTTGTTGACGAAGGCATCGGGTCGGTTGGCTTGCTGGGCACCGCCTTCACCATGGAGCAGGCATTTTACAAGGGGAGGCTGGAAGCCCATTACGATCTCCAGGTATTGGTGCCGGATGATGTCGATAGAGCCGTGATTCACAAAACCATTTTCCAGGAGCTTTGTCTTGGGAAAGTCGAAACAGCATCAAAGACGGAGTATTTGCGAATTATTGATGCGCTGGCGGCCAGAGGCGCAGAGGCTGTGATTCTTGGTTGTACGGAAATCGGTATGCTTGTCAGTCAGGCGGATACGGAAGTGAAACTGTTGGATACAGCGGCAATTCATGCTCAACAGGCAGTGAAATATGCAACGACGTAACAGTGGGTTCCATGGGGCAGGAGCCTCACTTTGCTCGATTTTTCGCTAGAATATACGTAACCTTGACTATAGAGTGCATAAATATCATGAATTTACAAGATCTTAGTCCGTCAGAGAAAATCATTTTGGCTGAGGAACTGTGGGATAGTGTAGCGGCTGATGAGCAGTTATTTTCTTTAACAGAAGATCAAAGAAGGGAGTTGGATGCACGTCTTGCCAGCTATACGGCTAATCCAGAGGCCGGTGACTCATGGAAAAACGTCAGAAACAGAGTTTCTGATTGAGTTGCTGTCCATAGCGCCTATATGTAGTGCCATGCCATGCATGTACCAGCAGGTTACGATTTGTATTATTGGGCTTTGTGAAAAAGTGATTGGATAGTAGGCTTGTCGCATGACTCGTTGGGTGGCGCTGATACTGGCTTACTTTTTCTGATTCTTGCGATTATCGGGGTGTTTCTTCCCGTATTGCCAACGGTTCCTTTTTTGATCTTGACGGCATGGTTTGCAGCAAGAGGATCTGACCGCTTGCACAGTTGGTTATATGCTCATCCACGTCTGGGCAAGTTGCTGATCGATTGGGAGCGACAAGGAGCGGTTTCGCGTACAAGCAAGGTGTTTTCAGTGTTGGCGCTGATAGTCAGTTGGGTTGTGATGTACTACCGTATCAATGAGGCTTGGATGATGGCTGCGATTACCATTCTATTTGTCTCGGTCAGTGCGTATGTGCTCAGTAGGCCAACACCCAAACCAGATATGTAGCATTGGGCGGGGGTGGTTTCAGTCTACTCCTTGTCCATCCGTCCGATTGCACAACTGACGAACGAGACCGCCTTTGCCTTGACGTTATCGATACCCTCGGCGGTCCCCTTTCTGGGGTAACCAATACCACGCAGGGTTGCTTCCACTGCCTCCATATCGATCGATGCTGCAGTGAGGGTGACGGCACCTTGCTCGATGTCGACCTCAACCGATTCCAGTGCATGGGCCTCGGTCAGCTTTTTCTTGATGGTACTGGCGCAACCGCCGCACTTGATGTTGTCTACTTCAATAATCTGTTCCATTCTCTTTTTCCGCTAGAATCATCTGGATGGAGTTTATTTTACATTATCTGCTGATCGGCGCCTTTGCCGGGCTGCTGGCCGGACTACTGGGGGTTGGCGGTGGCTTGATAATTGTTCCTTTCCTTGCATGGGTATTTGTTCAGCAGGGGGTGGAGGCGCAATGGGTGATGCACCTGGCGATTGGCACTTCACTGGCAACCATTATCTTTACCTCCATCTCATCCATTCTGGCCCATCATCGCAAGGCGGCGGTGCATTGGAACCTCTTCTGGGTGCTGGTACCCGGTATTGTGGTTGGGAGCTGGTTGGGTGCCCAGTTTGCACGGCTGGTGGATAGCGGTTTCCTGCAGTATTTTTTTGCCACGTTCGAGCTGTTGGTGGCAATTCAGATGGGGTTTGGGCTGCTGCCGGATGCGCAAGTACAGGTGGCGAACCGAGGCAGACATGGCGCGGCGGGTGGTGTGATTGGTGCGGTTTCCGCGGTGGTGGGGATTGGTGGTGGCACCATGACGGTGCCATGGCTGGTCTGGAACCGGGTTGCGGTCCACCAGGCGGTGGGTACATCGGCAGCCGTGGGGTTGCCCATTGCACTCTTCGGGGCAGCCGGTTTCATCTGGGCGGGGTGGGGCACTACGCGGTTACCGGAATGGAGCAGCGGCTTTGTCTACTGGCCCTCTTTTCTCGGTATTGTGGTGATGAGTGTGCTCGCTGCACCACTGGGTGCAGTGCTGGCACACCGCTTGCCTGCAGCACAATTAAAGCGGTTTTTTGCGCTGTTTCTACTGCTGCTGTCGGTGTGGATGTTCATTCGATAGCGCTCTTATCGACTCATCGTACCTGATCATTTCTGTTTCAGATAGGGTTTCAGGAAGTGCCCGGTATGAGAGGCGCGGTTGGCTGCGACACTCTCCGGGGTACCCTCGGCAACAATCTCACCACCACCCGCACCCCCCTCCGGGCCCAGGTCGATGATCCAGTCGGCGGTCTTGATCACATCGAGGTTGTGCTCGATCACTACGATGGTGTTGCCGTGGTCACGCAGGGTGTGGAGCACGCGGAGCAGCTGTTCGATATCGTGGAAGTGGAGCCCTGTGGTCGGCTCATCGAGGATATAGAGCGTCTTGCCGGTGTCCCGCTTTGACAGTTCCCGCGAGAGCTTGACCCGCTGCGCCTCTCCACCGGAGAGGGTGGTGGCGTTCTGCCCCAGGCGGATATAGCTGAGGCCGACATCCATCAGTGTCTGCAGCTTTCTGGCAATGGCCGGTACCGGGTCGAAGAAGGTGCGCGCCTCCTCAACGGTCATCTCCAGCACATCATGGATGCTCTTGCCCTTGTATTTCACATCCAGGGTCTCGCGGTTGTAGCGTTTCCCCTTGCAGACATCACAGGGGACGTAGATATCGGCAAGAAAGTGCATCTCGACCCGGATCACGCCATCTCCCTGGCACGCCTCGCAACGCCCTCCCTTGACGTTGAATGAAAACCGTCCTGGGCTGTAGCCGCGGGCGCGGGACTCTTCGGTGCCGGAGAAGAGTTCACGAATGGGGGTGAAGAGGCCGGTGTAGGTGGCCGGGTTGGAGCGGGGGGTTCGGCCAATCGGGCTCTGGTCGATGTTGACCACCTTGTCGAATAGCTCCAGCCCCTTGATGGAGTGGTGTGGCGCCGGGCTCTCCTTGGCGCGATTGAGCTGTACCGCAGTGGCCCGGTAGAGGGTGTCGTTGATCAGGGTGGACTTGCCGGAGCCGGAGACCCCGGTGATGCAGATCATCAGCCCGGCGGGAAACTGAACCGTCACCGATTTCAGGTTGTTGCCGCTGGCCCCCTTTATTTTCAGTTGCTGTTTCTTGTTGATCGGGGTTCTCTCTGCCGGGACTGCAATGGTTCTCGATCCCGAGAGATACTGCCCTGTCAGCGAGTGCGGGTCTTCCATCACTGCCTGAGGGCTGCCGGAGGCGACAATGCGGCCTCCATGAACACCGGCACCGGGGCCGATATCGACGACGAAGTCGGCACTCTTGATCGCATCCTCATCATGCTCCACTACGATGACCGTGTTGCCCAGATCACGCAGTCGGATCAGGGTGTCGAGCAGACGCTGGTTGTCGCGCTGGTGCAGGCCGATGGAGGGTTCGTCGAGTACATACATCACCCCGACCAGTCCGGCTCCGATCTGGCTGGCCAGACGGATGCGCTGGGCCTCGCCGCCGGAGAGGGTATCGGCACTGCGTGCCAGTGAGAGGTAGTTGAGGCCAACATTGACCAGAAAACCGAGCCGCTCCGAGATCTCCTTGATGATCTTGGTGGCCACCTCGCCACGCCAGCCAGGTAGGGTCAACTGGTCAAAGAAGCGGGCGGCATCACCGATGGAGAGCTGGTTGATCCAGTGCAGCGGCTGTCCATCAATAAAGACGTGGCGCGCCTCTTCGCGCAGGCGGCTGCCGTTGCACGCCGGGCAGGGGCGGTGGTTGAGTGATTTGGCCAGCTCGTCGCGCATGCGGTTGGAGTCGGTCTCGCGGTATCGCCGCTCGATGTTGGGAATCACCCCCTCGAACGGGTGGGTCTTGGTGTAGAGGCCACCGCGACTGTTCTGGTAGCTGAAGGTGACCTCCTCTTCGCCGGAACCGTAGAGAATCACCTGTTGAATCGTTTCATCCAGTGCTTCGAAGGGGGCTTCCAGATCAAACTGGTAGTGCTCGGCGAGTGATAGCAGGGTCTGGTAGTACCAGCTGTTGCGTCGGTCCCAACTGCGGATGGCGCCATCGGCCAGTGACTTCTCCGGGGCGGTCACCACCCGTTCAGGGTCGATAAACTGCTGGATGCCAAGCCCCTCGCAACTGGGGCAGGCACCGGCCGGGTTGTTGAAGGAGAAGAGGCGCGGCTCCAGCTCCTCCAGGTTGTAGCCACACTCCGGGCAGCTATAGCGGGCGGAGAAATTCAGCAGATCGGTCTCCGGAGATTCCATCGCGGCCACCGATGCAAGGCCGTCGGAGAGTGCGATGGCGGTCTCCAGCGACTCGGCCAGACGCTGACGGATATCGGGTCGGACCTTGAGGCGGTCGATCACCACCTCAATGGTGTGCTTGCGTCGTTTGTCGATCTTGGGAAGCTGGTCGAGTTCGTGGAGCTGACCATCAATCCGCACCCGCAGATAGCCGTTGGCCCGCTGCTCTTCGAGCAGTTGGGCATGTTCGCCCTTTCTGCCGCGCACCAGGGGGGAGAGCAGCAGAATGCGGCTCCCTTCCGGCAGCGCCAGAATCTCATCCACCATGTGGCTGATCGGCTGTGCCTCCAGCGTGGTGTCATGTTGTGGACAGTGAGGGGTGCCCACCCGTGCATAGAGCAGACGCAGGTAGTCGTGAATCTCGGTAACGGTACCGACCGTGGAGCGGGGATTGTGGGAGGTGGACTTCTGCTCGATGGAGATGGCGGGGGAGAGCCCTTCGATATGCTCCACATCCGGCTTCTCCATCATCGACAGGAACTGCCTTGCGTAAGCGGAAAGCGACTCCACATAGCGACGTTGACCCTCGGCGTAGATGGTGTCGAAGGCCAGCGATGACTTGCCGGAACCGGAGAGGCCGGTCAGCACAATCAGCTTGTCCCTGGGGAGTTCCAGGTCGATGTTTTTCAGATTGTGGGTGCGCGCACCCCGAACGAGAATCTTGTCCATGATCCACTCTATGATCCTAAGCGAGCTGAAATTCTACTCATGTGACAACGGTGATGTCGAAAATGATCCCGATGCTCATATTGATTGCATGGATGCATGGCCCCGTCTGCGCTTGACATCTGGCAGCAGTAACAGTAGAAATTGGAGGGAATTGACAGGATGTAGAGATCGACAAGGCGGATGGTGAGCACTGAAAAACAGGTTCGACGTAGACGGACACCCCTGCTTGCAGGGGTGTTTGCCTTCCTGTTTCATGCGGTCGCTCCCTACTATGTCTCGGCTGCCGACAGCTCGATCAGTGGCTATACCACCACCATCTGTACCGCGCACGGCTTCAAGACCGTCTTTGTCGCCTTTGATGCGTCTGAGCAGAATCAAGCGGCCTCTCACTACTTTGAGTGCCCAACCTGTATTGTTCATGCCAACGCCGGCGGCTGGATGGAGCCCGGTTATACCCTATTTGAAGTGCTGCCTCCCCCAACTGGAGAGAGGTGGGATGGTCAGCATTTTCAGACTCCTGAGGCGGACGGCTATCCGCCTTTCCTGATTCGCGGCCCACCTGTCCGTTCTTGATTCAAGATATACAACCACGATGCAGCCCACCTTCCCTAAGGGTGGGCTGCATACTTTTGCATGAGTCGTAATGAACTCAACGCGCGATGTAGATGGAGTCGCGCAAATTCAATTAGAGATATAGAGAACAGAGAATGGTAAATCGATTTCAAATTTCAGTTGTAGCTGCCTTGTTGATGATGGCCGTAACCTCGGTCCAGGCGATGGGAGTGATGGTGAATGACCCCTGGGTGCGTGCGGCCCCCCCCAATGCTCCGGCATTGGCCATCTTCATGACACTGGAGAATCACACAAACGCTGATCTGGCACTGGTGGATGTACGCACGGATCTGCCGGCCGACAAGGTTGAGATGCACCGAACTATCATGGCGGATGGCATGATGAAGATGATCCAGCAGAAGGAGATGCCGGTGGCGTCACATGGCTCACTGGTTCTGCAGCCGGGTAGCTGGCATATCATGATCATCGGCCCGAAGAGCGTTCCTGTTGCGGGTGAGACCGTTGGGCTGACACTGATCTTCAGTGATGGCTCGGAGAAACAGGCGACTGCCTCGGTACGGAAAGGCGGCATGAAGGGAAGTGGTCATCAGATGATGCATCATCATCACCACTAATATTCCGATCACGTGATCATCAGAAGGGCGAGGCGTTTACCTCACCCTTTTTTATCTGAATCCTGAAAGATTCTTCTTCAAGAACTGTCTCGGTTTTTCTTAAATCTGATAAAATTGATCAACTTTATTGGTAATCAGTTACAAAGACTGGTGAATTATTACCTTTATTGGACAGGTGGGAACCATAAACGGAGGTTGGAATGGAGAACAATGAAGCAGCAGGGATGCTGCCGGTAGAGCGGAGGGCTGCGGGGTCACTGGCAGCAATCTTTTCCCTGAGAATGTTGGGGCTGTTCATGCTGCTGCCGGTGCTGTCACTTTATGCAGAGCATTTTGAGGGAGCAACGCCGATTCTGATCGGGTTGGCACTCGGTATCTATGGACTGACCCAGGCGGCGATGCAGATCCCGTTTGGTATGCTCTCGGATCACTTTGGCAGAAAACGGTTGATCGCAATCGGCCTGTTGATTTTTGCGGTCGGCAGTGTGGTCGCCGCAAAGGCGGTCACCATCGAGTGGATCATCATCGGCAGGGCACTGCAGGGGGCAGGGGCGATCGCGGCTGCATCAATGGCGCTGTTGGCGGATCTGACTCGTGAGGAACAGCGTACCAAGGCGATGGCCACCTTCGGCATGACCATCGGTTTCTCCTTCATGGCATCCATTATTCTGGGGCCGATCCTCAATAGCTGGGTCGGGGTCAGTGGCATCTTCTGGGTGACAGCACTGTTGGCTGTGGTCGGTCTGGTCGTCCTGTTCAAAGTGGTGCCCGACCCGGTCAAGAGCAAGCTGCATCACGATGCCGAGACCGACCCGTCGCAGTTCAGCGCGGTACTGAAGGACCGGCAGCTGCTGCTGCTTGATTTCGGAATCTTTGCATTGCACCTGATGTTGACGGCAATCTTCGTGGCGATCCCGATCGGCTTGCGGGATGCCGGTCTTGAGCCCGGCAGCCACTGGATGGCCTATCTTGGAGTGATGGTGGTGGCGGTGGCAATCATGGTGCCACTGATCATTACCGCAGAAAAGCGTGGCAAGATGAAAGAGGTCTTTCTGGTTGCGATTGGTCTGACCGTGGTTGCCCAGTTTGGGCTGTGGCAGCTCTCCGATTCGTTCTGGTCGATTGTGGTGATGCTGATGCTCTTCTTTGGCGGTTTCAATCTGCTGGAGGCGACGCTCCCCTCAATCATCTCCAAGGTGGCACCGGCCGACAAGAAGGGAACGGCGATGGGGGTCTACTCCAGCTCCCAGTTTCTGGGAACCTTCATTGGTGGGCTGCTGGGTGGCTGGATCATGAGTTTCAGTGGAGAGATTGCAGCGGTATTCCTTGCAACGGGGCTGCTGGGCGTGCTCTGGCTGCTGCTGGCCACCTCCATGGAGCGTCCGAAACAGGTCAAGACAAAACTGTTGAAGGTGGATGTGGTGGATGCTGCCCAGGCGGCACTGCTGGCCAAACGACTTCAAGGCGTGGTTGGCGTGGTCGAGGCAGTGGTGATTGCAGAGGAGCAGGTGGCATTCCTGAAGGTCGATGCCGGGTTGCAGCTGGATGAAAATGGGCTGGCGCTGGCATTGGCTGCGTGAGATCATATTTGCAGGATATAGAACAACAGGAGATCGGCAATGGGATTGTGGGACGGCGTCAACAAAGTAACCCTTCTCGGGACCTTGGGAAAAGACCCGGAAGTACGGTACACCGCAGATAATCGGGCCGTTACCTCTTTCTCGCTGGCGACCAACGAGAGCTGGAAGGACCGCAACAGTGGGGAGTGGCAGCAGCGTGCAGAGTGGCACAATGTAGTCATCTTCGGACGTCTGGCCGAGGTGGCCGGTGAGCACCTGAAGAAGGGTGCCAAGACCTATGTGGAGGGCAAACTGCGCACCCGAAAGTGGCAGGGGCAGGATGGACAGGATCGCTATACCACGGAGGTTGTGGTTGACATGGGGGGGGTATTGCAACTGCTTGATCGTGGGGCCGGTGGCTCTGTCAGTTACAACAGTGCGCCACCTGCAGGTGACTACGCCGCCCCGCAGCAGTCACAACAGCCACAACAATCATCGGCTGAACCGCGCCAGAACAGTGCCCCACCTCCTCCAATGATGGGGGATCTGGATGATGACATCCCATTCTGATTGTAGTTGATTGCTATCCTGCGGCTGTTTGGGGTGCAGCAATGGATATTGAGCAGTAATCCATTGGGCTTCGATTCGGTTGCTCAATTCTTGAGGTCGAGCAGGGCAAACACAGTCTCTTCGATGGTGGCCAGGCGAATCAGCTCAGGGGTGCCGGATAGATCCAGCTTCTGGAAGATGTTGGCCCTGTGATTCTCAATGGTTCGATGGCTCAGTCCCAATATCTCTCCGACTTTCGTTGAGGAGTAGTTCCTCAGTAATAGGTCCAGAATCTCTTTTTCTCTCTCTGTCAGGCTTTTTCGAGACTGGTGGAATGTGATGGCGACCTCGGTTTGCCGGGATCGTTTTCGGTCAAGATCAATCGCCGTCTGAACCTTTTCAATGAGTTCCATCGCCTGGAATGGCCTTTTGATAAAGCCGGTCACGCCGTAGTTGATCGCCTGCATGGCGATATCGGTTTCGATCTTTGCCGACATCAGGATGACAGGTGTCAGGATGTTCTGATGTTTGAGGCGATCAATGAGCTGAAAACAGCTCATCATGGGGGGGGGGTATCGACCAGCAGGCAGGCGGGTGACTGTAGTGGCAGTGTCTCCAGCAGCTCGATGGGTGACCCGAAGGTTTCCGACTCGATCGATACGGTTTTCAATATCTGTGAAACCAGTCCGCACGATACAAGGTCCTGATGGACGATATAGACCTTTCCGGTATTCAGGACATGATTAATGACCATATTGAATATATTTGTTTGGCAGATGGCATGATTTAGTAAGTATATCTACTTATTATAATGAGTGTATATACCTTTATAGGATAGATGGTTTTGATACGTGGATTCAAACAATAAGTGCAATTTTTATTAAAAATAAAATCAACAGGTTACGCTATACAGCTGTCGCACTCAAATGCCGCCACAGGATATAGCCCCTTGTTTTTCCAGTATATTTCCCATGATCCTCTTGCAAGCCATTGAGGAGCATGGGAAATATACAAATTGCACTTCAGAGTTGAATCCGCCATATATTATGCGCTGTAATCTGGTCAGTAATCGTATACGTACCTCTGGGAGAGAGTGATGAGTGACGAAAGCAGTGTAAGTAGTACACCTCCTTCTCACTATGTCGGTATCGGCGCTTCAGCAGGCGGCCTGGAGGCGATTGAGTCTCTTTTTGTCCATATGCCTGCTGATAGCGGGGCTGCGTTCATTGTGATCCAGCACCTCTCACCCGACTACAAGAGTCTGATGACGGAGCTGCTTTCCAAGCGTACGGAGATGTCGGTCAACCGCGCTGTGGAGGGGATGCTGGTCGAGCCGAATCAGGTCTATCTGATTCCACCCAACTATGACATGAGGATCTTTCATGGTCGGCTGCATCTGAAGGAGCAGGATCGCAGTGGTGGCCTCAATCTGCCGATCGATACCTTTTTCAACTCTCTGGCAGAGGATCAGGGTGACAAGGTGGTTGGCATCGTTCTCTCCGGGACCGGCTCGGATGGTTCTCGCGGTGTGCGCAGCATCAAGGAGAATGTCGGGATGGTGATGGTGCAGAGTGAAGAGAGTGCAGCCTTTGATGGGATGCCCCGCTCTGCGATTGCCACCGGCATGGTGGACTACATCATCACACCGGAGGAGATGCCGGGGCAGTTGCAGTCATATATTCAGCACCCCTATGCCTCGAAGATTGAGCGCTCCGACAGCCTGCTGACCGATGAAGAGGGGTTGGCAAGAATCTTCCTGATGCTCAGAGAGAAGAAGGGGGTCGACTTTACCTACTACAAGCCCAGTACGGTAATCCGGCGCATCGAGCGCAGAATGACGGTCAATCAGGCGATGGATCTCAGGGCCTATGTGCGGATCATCGAGAATGACCCCAAGGAGGTCGAACTGCTCCACAAGGATCTGCTGATTGGGGTTACCAGTTTCTTTCGTGATCGGGAGCCATTCCAGTTACTGGTCGAAAACTGGTTGATGGAGCTGATCCAGAGCAAGAGCGAGAAGCAGTCAGGAATGAGAATCTGGGTTGCAGGCTGCTCGACCGGTGAGGAGGCGTATACGTTGGCCATTCTCTGTCAGGAGGTGATGAGCCGCCTGAATACTCTGATCAATATCAAGATCTTTGCTACGGATGTCGATCAGGACGCAGTGAACAAGGCGGGACAGGGGGTCTTCAATGAGAGCATCGTTGCCGAGATTCCCAGAGAGTATCTGGGAAAGTATTTCCACCGCAGGGAGGGGGGCTATCAGGTCTCCAGATCACTAAGGGAGATGGTGGTCTTTGCGCAGCACAACCTGATCAAGGACCCTCCGTTTACCAATATGGATGTCATCAGTTGCCGCAATCTGTTGATCTATCTTCAGGGCAACCTGCAGAGCAAGGTCCTGGAGCTGTTCAATTTCTCGCTGAACAAGGGGGGAATTCTGCTGCTGGGTGCCAGTGAGTCGGTTGGGGAGTTTGTCGAGTATTTCACTCCGGTCGATCGAAAGTGGAAGGTCTACCGCTCGGAAGGGAAAAAGCGACAGGGGGTTCTTTCCGAATCTGCGCTGACCATCGACTCAACGGGTCATGTGGTCAGAGGCAAGAAGGGGCAGCTGATGCGCCTGCCCTTTACCGATCGACATGATGAGCGGGTCGTTGAACGGCTGCTGCAAGGGATCACCGGTACCTATCTCCCATTCACCGTGGTGGTGAATGAGCAGATGGAGCTGCTGCATGTGGCGGGTGACTCCAGTCCGTATCTCAAATTCCCGGCAGGGAAGATGGTCAACAATGTCAGCAAGCTGGCGCATGCCGATCTGGGGGTGCCGATTGCGACCGGTATACAGCGGGTCTTGAAAGAGGAATCCGAGGTTGTCTACAGCAATGTCCATGTCCGCCATGATGGTGGTATGGATGCCATCATTTCGCTCCGTTTTCTTCCACTGCCGAGATTGCGGGGGCAGGAGTCGTTGATTGCCATTCTGATTGAGGAGAGTCAGCCGAAGATCAAGACAGACAGTGAAAACTCGCTGGAGGATGATCGCAATTTTTATATTACCGATCACTGGTGTCCCAACGTTACAGGCCAAAAACTCATTTGACTGCATAAAA
>CAYFOR010000075.1:0-14386 GCA_964344785.1 uncultured Piscirickettsiaceae bacterium | reverse complement strand
CACGTTGGAATGACGGCCTCGCTTCAGGGCCATTTCATATTGGACAAGACTAATGGTTCAACTCGCTATAAGAACACGGTATTCTATGACGAAATTGAAACAGAACCATGCGGAGCGCAGATCAAACGATTACGAGGCCATATGAGCAACCGTACAGCCACAACTGAACGCAACACGCTGGAAACCCAGATCAAGGCCACGATCGATCTGGATGGATCAGGCGAATGTTCACTCTATACTGACCTCCCCTTCCTTGAACATATGCTGGAGCAGGTCGCCAAGCATGGTCAGATCGACCTTCAGATTCGTGCGGATGGAGATCTCCATATCGATGCCCATCACACAGTAGAGGATATCGGCATCTCTCTGGGGCAGGCATTTTCCACCGCATTGGGTGATAAGCAGGGGGTTACCCGTTACGGGCATGCCTACGTCCCTCTGGATGAGGCACTCTCCCGGGTTGTGGTTGATTTTTCAGGTCGCCCTTCGCTTGAGTTCCATGTCGAATTTCCCCGCAGCACTATTGGTGATTTCGATACCGAGCTGTTCTACGAGTTTTTCCAAGGCTTTGTAAACCACGCTGGAGTCACGCTCCATATCGACAATTTGCGTGGGCGAAATAGTCACCATATCGCAGAGACGATCTTCAAGGCCTTTGGGCGTGCACTTCGTATAGCAGTTGCAATCGACCCACGGCTGGGTAAACAGATACCATCCACCAAGGGCACACTCTGATGTCCACCATCGCTGTCATTGATTACGGAATGGGCAACCTCCGTTCTGTCTCCAAGGCACTGGAGCATGTGGCACCCGACCAGCAGATCGTCGTCACCGATAACGCCGAGACCATTCGTAGCGCTGACCGCATCATTCTGCCCGGGGTCGGTGCAATACGTGACTGTGTCGCTGGACTGGAACAGCATGGAGTGACCGAGCTGGTTCGTGAGGTCGCCTCGGATCGCCCTTTTTTGGGGATCTGTATCGGCATGCAGTTACTGACAGATCACAGTGAAGAAAATGGCGGTACGGATGCACTGGGAATATTACCCGGTCATGTAAAGCAGTTTTCCGATCCACTGGTTGACCGCAGCAATGGTGTGGAGGAGCGGCTCAAGATCCCGCATATGGGCTGGAATCAGGTACAACAGTCCATCGACCATCCGCTGTGGTCCGGTATTGATGACCAAAGCCGCTTCTATTTTGTCCATAGCTACTATGTTGTACCTGAAACGCAAGATGAGACGGCTGCAACCTGTCACTACGGCATCGACTTCGTCTGTGCGCTACAACGCGATAATATCTTTGCTGTTCAATTCCATCCTGAAAAGAGCCAGCATGCTGGCCTGCAACTGCTTAAAAATTTCGCCCATTGGGATGGAAACTAACGTTATCTTTCATAACACTCAGCCACACCTGTTTGAGATAAATCTATGCTGATCATTCCCGCAATTGACCTTAAAGATGGAAAATGTGTAAGACTGCGCCAAGGGGTCATGGAAGATGAGACCATTTTCTCCGATGATCCGGTATCGATGGCCGCACAATGGGTCGAACAGGGCGCTCGTCGCCTTCATCTGGTCGACCTGAACGGTGCCTTTGACGGCGAACCGAAGAATGCCGATGTGGTGCATGCCATAGCAGCGGCCTTTCCCGATCTGCCGATACAGATCGGCGGTGGTATCCGTACCCGGGAGACTGTACAGACCTATCTCGATGCCGGTGTCCACTATGTCATTATCGGCACCAAGGCGATTACCGAGCCTGATTTTATTCGTCAACTCTGCAGCGACTTCTCCGGTCATGTAATCGTTGGCATCGATGCAAAGAACAGCAAGGTGGCCATCAAGGGGTGGGCTGAACTGTCGGATCAGAATGCCACGGATGTAGCACGTTCGTTTGAGTCTGATGGAGTCTCGGCCATCGTCTACACCGACATCAGCCGTGATGGGATGATGCAGGGGGTGAATGTTGAAGCAACCCGACAGTTGGCAAAATCGGTCACTATTCCGATTATCGCCTCGGGTGGCATCACCAACATGGCCGATATCGAGTCGCTCTGCAGCGTTGCAGATGACGGAATCAGTGGTGCCATTACTGGCCGTGCCATCTACGAGGGGACACTTGATTTTGCTGCGGCACAACGTTATGCCGATCAACAGGAGTAGATATGGGGCTGGCGAAACGAATTATCCCATGCCTGGATGTGGACCAGGGGCGTGTAGTCAAAGGGGTTCAGTTTGTTGACATTCGCGATGCTGGCGACCCGGTAGAGGTGGCCAAGCGCTATGATGATGAGGGCGCCGATGAACTCACCTTTCTTGATATTACGGCCAGCCATGAGGGGCGTGATACCATGGTCCATGTGGTGGAGGAGGTTGCAGGCCAGGTCTTTATCCCGCTCACCGTCGGTGGTGGCATCCGTGAGGTGGCTGATGTCCGTCGCATGCTCAATGCCGGAGCCGACAAGGTGGCGATCAACACCGCAGCGGTCTTCAACCCCGAGTTTGTACGTGAGGCATCCGAGCGGTTTGGCTCGCAGTGCATTGTCGTAGCCATTGATGCAAAACAGACAAGTACAGAGGGTGAACCACTGCGGTGGGAGATCTTCACTCACGGTGGACGCAAACCGACCGGACTGGATGCCATTGAGTGGGCTCGCAGGATGGTTGAATATGGTGCCGGTGAGATTCTGCTGACCAGCATGGATCGAGATGGCACCAAACAAGGCTTCAACCTGCCGCTCAACAGAGCGGTTAGTGAGGCCGTTTCAGTACCGCTGATTGCTTCAGGCGGTGTCGGAACACTACAGCATCTTGCAGATGGTGTTCTGGATGGGGGTGCAGATGCAGTACTGGCAGCCAGTATCTTCCACTTTGGAGAGCACACTGTCGGTGAGGCAAAGACATTTATGGCACAACAGGGGATTGAGGTACGGCTATGAGTGATTGGATTGATGCGGTCAGGTGGAATGAGGATGGACTGGTACCGGTGATTGCCCAGGAGGTCGGCACGGGTGATGTTCTGATGTTTGCATGGATGAATCGGGAGGCGTTAAGGCTCAGTGAGGAGACCGACACCGCGGTCTACTGGTCCCGCTCCCGACAAAAACTTTGGAAAAAGGGGGAGGAGTCCGGCAATGTTCAAACCATCCACTCCATCAAGATGGACTGCGACAATGATGTGTTGCTGATTACTGTTGAACAGGCAGGCAACGTCGCCTGTCACACCGGACGCCATAGCTGCTTCTATCAAGAGCTGATTGACCGACAGTGGGAGACCATCACGCCAGTACTGAAAGATCCCAAAGAGATGTATCGCTGATGGTGCGCAACCTGTTACTGGTTTTTCTGGTGTTGCCACTGCTGGCCCATGCCGGTGGACGGGAAACGGCAACCATATGGTCTGCCGTACAGGTACTGGAGGATGTTCTTAACGAACCGGACGAAGACAGCATTCCATTGTCACTGCTGCAGCGCAGTGATGGAGTCGTGATTCTCCCCGGACTGTTGAGTGTTGGCTGGGGTGTTGGTGTCAGCCATGGTGATGGTGTGATGCTGTTTCGTGACCAGGAGCAGTGGAAAAACCCGATCTTTGTCTCCATGACCGGTGCCAGTATCGGCTACCAGATTGGTGCCCAGTCAAGTGATGTGATCTTGTCATTCAAGCACCCAAATGCGATTAACAGTCTGTTGGAAGGGAAGATCACCATGGGGGTTGATGCAGCGATCTCTACCGGGCCGGTCGGTCGGGATACGACCATTGCCACAGATACCTCACTGGACAGTGAAATCTATTCCTGGTCGAGAAGTCGCGGTCTGTTTGTAGGGGTGGCGCTGGATGGTTCCGTCCTCTCCATTGATCATGATGCCAATGCGATTTTCTATGACAAACCGGACATTACCAGCACGGCGATCCTGGATCAGGAGCCCAGCCGCTCCAGTGGTGTTCGGCAACTGAAGTCGCTGTTGCAACAATAATCATTTGGTCGAAGCATTAGGGAGAGGTCGTACCATGAGCCACGTTTTATCTGAACTGAGCGCAGTGCTTGAGCAGCGCAAAGAGGCCGACCCGGAATCATCATATGTTGCACATCTCTACCACAAGGGGCTGAACAGTATCCTCAAGAAGATGGGCGAAGAGACTGCAGAGACCATCATTGCGGCCAAGGATGGGAATAGGGAACAGATCATCTATGAGACGGCAGATCTCTGGTTCCACACCATGGTGATGTTGAGTGACAGAAATATCGCTGTCGATGAGGTATTGGGAGAGCTGGAGAGGCGCTTTGGTCTGTCTGGTCATGAAGAGAAGAAATCCAGGGAGAGCACATCATGAATCACGACTGCCTATTCTGCAAAATGGTCGCCGGTGAAGTACCAGCCGATGTTGTCTACGAAGATGAGAATATTCTGGTTTTCAAGGATATCTATCCAAAGGCCGAGGTACATCTGCTGATGATTCCAAAGCAACACACCGAAAGCCTCGCTACCCTGACAGAGTCAGAGGATGCAGTGATGGCAAAGATGCTGCGCACACTACCCATCATTGCAGAAGAGCAAGGGTTGGAAAGCGGTTTTCGCACCATTATCAATACCGGTGCGGGTGGTGGACAGGTGGTATTTCACCTTCATATGCACCTGTTAGGTGGTAATAATCTACCTGGCTTCCAGTAGAACGCATATAATCGCACGTTTAATCAACCTTTCCATGTTTAATAATTAGAGAATAAGGGAGCTGTACGATGGGCGTTGGAGGTATTGGAATCTGGCAACTGTTGATCATCCTGGTGCTGGTGATCCTGATTTTTGGAACCAAGAAGCTGAAGAATGTGGGTGGTGACCTTGGAGGTGCCATCAAGAACTTCAAGCAGTCGATGAAAGAGGAAAACAGTGGCGCTCAGGGAGGGGATGAACCAGCCCAGTTGAAGCAGGCAGAAGAGGACGTCATTGAAGGCAAAAAGGTTGAGGATAAGCAGAAGGTCTGAATGAGCAACATGTGCTCTGCCTCGAAAACAACACTCGAGGCAAAATCGCTGCCGAGAAGTTATGTTTGATATCGGTTTCTGGGAACTGACACTGATCGCTACAGTCACTCTGATTGTGGTTGGTCCGGAACGTATGCCTGCACTGGCCCGCACGGCCGGCAAATGGTTTGGTCGTATTACTCGCTTCGTCGGCAACGTCAAGTCCGATATCGACCGCGAGCTGAAGGCAGAGGAGATGAAACGTGCCATGGAGCGCCACACTGCAGCTGTTGGTATGCATGAAATCATCGAAGAGACCCAGGCCGACCTGAAGGAGATTGAGCAATCCGCTGCGGAAGCGGTCGACGAAACCAGCAAGGTGGTACAGGAGGCCGAGGGGAGTACTGCGGAGTCTACAACGCACGACTTTGACGATGACGCCGATGATGGGGATGAAGCTCACAAATGAGTGGTGACGGCTCCAGGGAGATTGGTACCGAGCAACCCTTTGTCAGTCACCTGATTGAGCTGCGTGATCGCCTGCTCAGAATATTGCTGGCAGTCCTGATCCTCTTTCTGGCACTTTTCGGTTTTGCCAATGAAATCTACCACTATATCGCCACACCACTGATGGAGCTGTTGCCTGAAGGGCAGAGCATGATTGCAACCGGGGTCATCTCTCCCTTCCTCACCCCATTCAAGCTGACGCTGGTACTTTCCTTCTATATTGCCATCCCCTATATTCTCTATCAGATCTGGGGTTTTGTCGCACCCGGGCTCTACAAACATGAGCGTCGTCTGGTACTGCCACTGGCAGTTTCCAGCACCATTCTCTTTTATGCCGGGATGCTGTTTGCCTACTACGTAGTCTTTCCGCTGATCTTCGCCTTTTTGACGACAACCGCTCCAACCGGTGTCGAGGTGATGCCGGACATGAAAGACTATCTCGACTTTGTGCTGAAACTCTTTTTTGCCTTTGGTGTCGCCTTTGAGGTTCCGGTTGCAACCATTTTGTTATGCATGATGGGCACAACAACTCCTCAAAGTCTTCGAGAGAAGCGGCCCTATGTTATTGTGGGTGCCTTCGTGATCGGCATGCTGCTGACACCTCCCGACATGATCTCCCAGACTCTGCTGGCAATACCGATGTGGTTTTTGTTTGAGGCCGGTATTCTGTTCGCCCCCTTCTTTATGTCTAAAGAGACGGAGGAAGACTCGCCCTCAACCAACCGCACTGCCAATGCCAAAGAGCCGAAAAGCAGTGGCGCTACGCAGAAAGCGTCAACGACTCCTGAAAGCAGTGCTAGTGCCACTACTGCCAGTGACTACACCTCTCCCAGCGAAGATGAGATGGAGGCAGAGCTGGACCGTATTGAAGCGGAAGAGGAGGCTGAAGAGCTTCAGGAGCGTGAAGAGCGTGCGCGCAAAAAGGCCCAGCGTGAGGCAGACAATATCCGCATGGACCACTACGAACCACCGCTGTCGGAACGATACGGCCCCCTTGATGCCGAGACCGAACAGATGCTGGATGAGGAGCTGGAGATGCTGGATGGTGTCGGTGATGAGGATGTCCCACCCTCTCCTTCCAAGGCGGAATAGTCACCAACTCTCGTTTAAAGCGGGCGGGCCAATCCGAGTCTTTTCCGGTATGTTCACTCCCAAACTGTAATAAATACAATACGGGTGATGTGATGGATCACACCAACACCATGTGAATGCTGTCAGCTGTGGTTGGTAGCGTGGTTGATCAGGCTCTGTCCCGTCATTTCAGTGGGCTTCTCCAGACCCATGATTTCCAGAAGCGTTGGTGCAATGTCACGTAGCGCCCCATTGGAGAGAGAATCCACTGCAATGTTTTTACCGAAATAGACCAGTGGAACCGGACTCATGGTATGTGAGGTATGCGGTTGACCGCTATCACGGTCACACATCATCTCACTGTTGCCATGGTCTGCGGTAACCAACAAATCCCCATTGGTCTCCATGATTGCATCGATGACACGTTCCAGACAGTGATCAAGCGCCTCAATGGCCTTGATTGCCGCATCCAGCTTTCCGGTATGCCCCACCATATCGGAGTTGGCAAAATTGCAGATGATCACCTCGTAATCCCCGCCACGAATCTCATCCACCAGTCGAGAGGTCACCTCATACGCGCTCATCTCCGGCTGGAGATCATAAGTCTGTACATGAGGGGAACAGATCAGCTGACGATCCTCATATGGAAAAGGCTCCTCCCGCCCCCCATTGAAGAAGAAGGTCACATGTGCATACTTCTCTGTCTCGGCAATGCGCAACTGAGGTATGCCAAACCTTGAGATGTACTCACCAAAAACGTTATTGAGTCGCTCCGGTGGAAAGGCGACAGGGATTTTGTACTCCTTTTTGTACTCTGTCAGTGAGGTCAATGACCCCAGGACAGGCCAAGCCTCTCGATGAAAACCATTAAACTCTTCCAGTATGAGTGCCTCGGTCAGCTGGCGAGCCCGATCCGAACGGTAGTTCATGAACAGGATCGCATCTCCATCCGATACCGTAACCGGTTCCTCACCATCAGGAACAACCAGCGTGGCATCTACAAACTCATCACTCTCTCCTCGTGCATAGGCCATCTCAAGTGCCTCTACGGCTGCAGCGGCACGGTAGTCTGCCTCTCCCTGAACAATGGCACGATAGGATCGCTCAATTCGCTTCCAGCGACGATCGCGATCCATGGAGTAGTAGCGCCCTGTTATCGATGCAAAACGACCAACCCCCACTTCAGCAAATACCTCTTCCATCAGCTGCAGAGATGGGGCGGCACTTTTCGGTGGTGTGTCGCGACCATCCAGAAATGCATGCAGATAGATCTTTTTTGCACCTCGCATCGCAGCCATGCGCACAATGGAGTGAATGTGCTCTTCATGACTGTGTACTCCACCAGGGGAGAGCAAGCCCATCACATGGATGGCATGTCCTCCTTCAATCGCCTGATCAATCGGTGTAACCAGCGTCTGATTATCATAAAACGAGTGGGTGCGAATGGAGCGGCAGATTCGAGTATATTCCTGATAGACGACACGCCCTGCCCCGATATTGAGATGGCCGACCTCCGAATTACCCATCTGGTCAGCCGGTAATCCTACTTCAGCGCCATAGGTGGTGACAAAGGCATGTGGGTTTTCCGCCCAGAGTCTGTCCCAGGTCGGAGTATTTGCTGCAGTAATCGCATTACAATCCGTCTCTTCACGATACCCCCAACCATCCAGAATGCAGAGTACGGTCGGTCCTTGTTTTGTAGTCATAACAATTTCGGTGCATCACAAAAGTAGACAATGGTCCTATTATTATATAATGTCGTGCTTTTCTGATGTGAAGAATTCAACTCAAGGATAGAGGATAGCGAGAAGATGAGTGAAGCTGCTGTACAAGATAACGATGGCTGTGACGAAACCAAAAACCTTCTAGGTAGTGATGAAGATATTGATCGAGCTTCTCGCTCACTAAAGGCGATGTCACACCCATTACGCTTGAAGATCCTCTGTGTTCTGGGAAATAAGGAGCTGAGTGTTCAGCAGATTGTGGATGCCGTAGGTACTTCACAGAGCAATATTTCACAGCACCTCTCTACTCTGCGTGATCGCGGTATTCTCGACTCCTACAAGGATGCCAACCGTGTTTTCTATATGGTAGGAGACAGCCGCACTCTGAAGTTGATCAGCATGATGAAAGAGGTTTTCTGTCGCTGCTAAGTGGAAAACGCTTACGGTATAATAGATACCTATCAACCTGAGTGTCTTGGCTCAAGACACCAACCGAATAATTAAGGATTTAACCATGACCAGAGAGTCGATTCTGCGCATTCTTGCCGGCTTCTTCATTCTTCTTTCACTGCTGCTTGATGGCACCATGTCCACTGAGCCAAGCTGGCTCTGGTTTACCGCCTTTGTTGGTCTCAATCTGTTTCAGAGTGGTTTTACCGGATTCTGCCTGCCGGAAAAGATTCTTGAAGGCATGAATGTCGGCAAGCCCTGCTGCTGGACCAAGGCAGACGAAGAACGTGCTGTTTGACCTCTGATCAGGTTCACTACTGATGGAAGAGTTTGTCACCTTTGCGGCCAACCATTGGGAGTTGGTCGTAGCCTTTATCATCACCTTCCTGCTGTTGATGTTCAACATCTTCGGGGACTCCATCCGTGGCTTCGAGTCGGTCACCCCGGAGGTGGCAGTCCGTATTCTGAACCAGGAAGGGGCTCTGCTGATTGATGTCCGCACCAAGGATGAGCTTTCCAGGGACGGGCGTATCAAAGATGCGTCCCATATTCCGCTCAATGAACTGAAAGGAAAGCTGGATGGGTTGAGTAAACACCGTGCATTTCCTGTTGCTGTAATCTGCCGCTCGGGTTCCCGCTCTGGCGTCGCCTGTTCACAATTGAAGAAGAGCGGGTTCGAGCAGGTCTATAACCTGAAAGGCGGTATCCTCTCCTGGAAAAATGCCAGCTTACCCGTATCCTACAAATAACCATAAGATTGAATGATGCCCAACATTGAAGTCTATGCAACGCATACTTGTCCCTATTGCCGAATGGCTGAAGCACTGCTGGATCGTAAAGGTGCCAAATACACCAAGATATTTGTAGACGGAGATGCAGAAGCATGGGCCAAAATGGAGGCTCGCAGCAGGCGCAAGACTGTCCCCCAAATCTTTATCGATGACCATCATGTAGGCGGGTTTGATGACCTCTCTGCACTCAATGCTGCCGGAGAGCTGGACCCCCTCCTGGAGCAGTAACATTGAGTGATGTATTTCACATCGTCTGTCCCCATTGTGATGCGATCAACCGGCTTCCAGCATCAAAGCTGAATGATGGTGGAAAATGCGGAAAATGCCATCAACCACTTTTTGATGGCCTGCCCATAGAGCTTGATAGCAGAACATTCCAACGCCACATCAGCAAGAATGATATTCCGGTTGTAGTGGACTTCTGGGCAAGCTGGTGTGGCCCCTGCAAGATGATGGTTCCAATATTTGCAGAGGCTACCACCTCACTACAGCCACACTATCGGCTGGCGAAGGTAAATACCGAGCAGTACCAACAGCTTGCTGCCCAATACCATATCCAGAGTATCCCAACATTGGCCATCTTTAAACATGGCCGCGAAATTGCCCGCCAGGCGGGTGCCATGCAGCTTCCACAACTGATGCAGTGGGTGCGGCAATACCAATAACCAGCCAATCAGAACATTACTATGAGCGAAGAAGCAAAGAGCGAAACACCCCCTCAGAATTTTGAGATTCAGAAACTCTATATCAAGGATGTCTCCTTTGAATCACCACAGTCTCCAGCGATCTTTCAGAACAACTGGTCACCCGACACCAACCTGCAGGTAGGTACGCAGCACACCCAGTTGGGAGATAAGGTTTACGAAGTGGTACTGAATCTGACTGCAACGATAAAAGTGGAAGAGAAGACCGCTTTCCTGATTGAGATACAACAGGCTGGAATCTTTACCGTGACAGGCTTTGAAGAGAGTGCAATGGGCCATCTTTTGGGTGCGTACTGCCCAAATGTACTCTTTCCCTATGCGCGTGAAGTCATCTCTGATCTCACTACGAAGGGAGGCTTTCCCCCACTGCTGCTCAACCCGATCAACTTCGATGCGCTCTATGCACAGAATCAACGGCAAGACAGCAACGAAGACGAGACCAAACACTGAAATTTTACACTTCCAACTAAACAGGGCGTGTGAACATACCTCGTTATGACAGACGTGACTAACAAGGTTACGGTCCTCGGTGCCGGTTCATGGGGAACCGCACTGGCCATGCAGCTCTGTCGAAATGGTCATGCCGTGACCCTGTGGGGACATCGTAAAGAGCACCTTGATGCCATTGCAAAAGATAGGGTAAATCATCACTATCTACCAGGCATCGAGCTTCCAGATTCACTTACCATTGAATCAGAAATAGGCACTGCCATTGCAGATGCCAAAATGGTTCTGGTTGTCGTCCCCAGTAGCGTTTTCCGCGCTGTGCTCCAGCAACTCAAGCCATATTTTGATTCCAGTATGCTGCTGGCCTGGGCAACCAAGGGGATTGAACACACCAGTGGAAAGCTTCTTCATCAGGTGGTGACCGAAGAGCTGGGCCCTGATGTTGGCATGGCTCTGCTTTCAGGGCCCACCTTTGCCAATGAGGTTGCTCGTGACCTGCCAACTGCGATTACGGTCGCCTCAGATCAGGAAGAGACTGCTCACGCGGTGGCTGAGATGTTCCATTGTGAAACCTTCCGTTGCTATACCAGTGTGGATCTGCCTGGTGTCGAGATTGGAGGAACGGTAAAGAATGTTCTTGCAATCGCTGCCGGCATTGCAGATGGCCTGGGTTATGGTGCCAACACCCGTGCCGCACTACTGACACGGGGCCTGCATGAGCAGATTAAGCTGGGAACCTATCTTGGCGGCCAGACTACTACCTTCATGGGCCTGAGTGGCCTGGGTGATCTTGTACTGACCTGTACAGACGATCAGTCACGCAATCGTCGCTTTGGCCTTGCAGTTGGTCGGGGGATTCCTGCACAGCAGGCACTGGAACAGATTGGGCAGGTGGTTGAGGGGGTTGCTGCCGCCGATGATGTCCATCAACTGGCACGTCGTTCTGCTATTGAAATGCCGATTACCGAGCAGGTGGCCATGGTGCTGCACCATGACAAGTCACCAAGAGATGCCGTACATGACCTACTTCAACGAGAACGCAAGGCAGAGCTACTGTAGCCCTTTCCAACCTGTTTGTCGCAATGCCTCATAGAGGACCACGGCTACTGCATTTGAAAGATTCATGCTACGGCTTCCTTCCACCATCGGTATTCGGATTCGTTGCGTTGGTGGATAGCTGTTTCTAACCTCTTCCGGCAACCCTCTGCTCTCCGGTCCAAACAGAAAGAGATCATCCTCATGATAGCTTGGTGCCGAATGTGCCTGAACCGCATGCGTGGTTACTGCATATACACGTTTTCCAGGAAGCCGTTCAAGGCAACTATCGAGTGTTTCATACTCTGACACCGATGCATGCTCCAGATAATCCAACCCTGCTCTTCGAAGTCTCTTTTCATCCATTTCGAAGCCCAGTGGATGGATCAGGTGCAGTGATGCACCTGTATTGGCACAAAGACGTATAATGTTACCGGTGTTGGGAGCAATCTCAGGCTCATAAAGAACGATATGCACTATCTTATAAATCTAACGGCACGAGTTAATGGAAAAATCATCACTTTCAGTCGACCTCTGCGGAGTTGAACTACAGAGCCCCATTGTACTGCTCTCCGGCTGCGTTGGCTTCGGCGAAGAGTACACCAGGGTCAACGGCTACTCGAATGAGGATGTTGGTGCCATCTGCCTGAAGGGCACGACACTGGAGCCGCGCCTCGGCAATATGCCTCACCGTGTCATCGAAACTCCAGCCGGCATGATCAACTCCATCGGCCTGCAGAATCCGGGAGCCAGGCATGTCATTGACCATATCCTTCCGACACTTGATTTCAATGAAACACGCTACTTCGCCAACATTTCCGGCTCCAGTGTGGAAGAGTATGGAGAGATTACCGCACTGTTCGATCAATCGCCCGTTGATGCGATTGAGATCAATATCTCTTGCCCCAATGTCAAAGAGGGCGGTGCGGTGTTTGGTAATGATCCGGAGGTCTCTGCACGGGTTGTCGAAATCTGCCGCAAGGCGACATCCAAACCATTGATCACAAAGCTATCTCCCAACCAGACTGATATTGCTGACAATGCAAGGCGCTGTATTGAAGCAGGTAGTGATGGTCTGGCAGTGATCAACACTCTGATGGGCATGGCTGTCGACATCCACAAGCGCAGTCCGATCATTGGTAACAATCAGGGTGGTCTATCAGGGCCAGCAATTAAGCCAATCGCTCTGCTGAAGGTACACCAAGTCCATCAGGTTTGTAAAAATCACAATATCCCCATCATCGGACAGGGGGGGATCAACTCTGCTGAAGACGCAATCGAATTTCTGATCGCAGGGGCAACAACCGTTGGCATCGGTACGGCACTATTCAGCAACCCTTTGATCTGCAGCCAAATCAACGAAGGAATTCAACGCTATTTGCAACAATATGAACTTAAATCCGTTGTCGACCTGGTTGGCACATTGGAACTGAATCAATCTACTCCAGTATTGCCATCATGCGGCTGCTAAGCCTGTTACAGCTGCAGAATACAGTTTTTTAGAAGAGATCAACCTCTCCAATGTCTTCTCTCTTTTCCTCAGCGGGAAGTGTATCGGCATTCTTGATCTGATTACGCCCATTCTCCTTGGCATAGTAAAGTGCCTTATCCGCCTTCTCGATAATCAGTGTTGGAGAAGATTTTGGATCCACCAGAGAGTAACCAATGCTCACAGTTACCGGTTTACCTGCTGGAAACCGGTATGACTCGACCGCCTGACGAAAGCGCTCCATTGCAACCCGTGCACTCTCATCATCACAGTTATTGACCACCACGATAAACTCTTCACCGCCATAGCGAAACAGAAAGTCGGTGTGGCGACAATTTTCCTCCAGGATTCGCGCAAAAAGTAGCAGCACCTCATCGCCATAGAGATGCCCAAACTGATCATTGATACCCTTGAAATGATCAATATCCAGAATGCCCAGCCATGACCTTTTTTCTAGCTGATCGAAGTCCTTTTTCTTATAGAACTTGATGATCTCGTTCATGGTCACATCCAGTGTCTGCCGGTTTAGCAGATAGGTCAATGGATCTCTCTCTTTCGAGTCAAGCAGTGCAACCTGACGCGAGTAGATCATGTAGAGACCTTTGATAACCGACTTATCCTTTTCACTGATATTGCCTTTGATCAGGATTACTCTTCTGGGCTTCACATTACTGATGACATCGAGAAAAACCCAGTGATTCCCACCATCACTATACTCTTTAACACCCTCGCTATTATTATCAAGGCAGTGGTTCAATATGTCTGAGTTGTTGTCCCGATAGTCTTCATCCAGCGATACCGGAAAGCGCCGGATCAAGAACTCCCCTTTCTCATTCTTTGCAAAGATCTCGTAGGCAGAGACCTCCTCCACCCCTTCAACCTCTTCAAAATAGGCGATCAATCCATTTGTCAGCTGATGGTAGGTATTGTGCACCAGCAACATTGAAGAGAGTCGAAAGCCCTCTTCAAAACCACTCATATCATCTGAGCCGGAAGTTTCACTAGATTGAGTTATGTTTTGCATGATCACGCCCAATGGGGTACTTGTATGGAATGGGGAACCGAGGGTTTATCAATCATAACTAATATCGGTCATGCTTCAATAAGCAATAATAAAAATTAACATTCTATTCATAAGTAAAATCTTATATGTGACCTGCTCCCAGATATCACTACCAGCAAGAACTTAGTACAGTCTGCTTTCA
>CAYFOR010000074.1:0-14410 GCA_964344785.1 uncultured Piscirickettsiaceae bacterium | reverse complement strand
GAGTAGGACTTGAACAGGCTCACAGGAATCGCCAGGCTGTTGACCACATGCAGATAGGTGATCATCACCAGCATACCCAGGAAGAACCAGTTGGATACATAGATATGAGAGGTCTTCTTGTTGACCAGCGTCATCACGAAGTTGAGGAAGAAGCTCAGCCAGACTACAGCAATTGCCAAGTCAATCGGCCACTCCAGCTCGGCATACTCCTTACCGGAAGTGATACCCAGAGGCAGAGTGATAACGGCCGATACAATGATCAGGTTCCAACCCCAGAATGTGAACCAGGCCATGCCCGGACTCCAGATACGGGTACCACAGGTACGCTGTACACTGTAGAAAGCTGTTGCCATCAGCACTGAACCACCAAATGCGAAGATCACTGCATTGGTGTGGAGAGGACGGAGACGACCAAACGTCAGATATGGCAAGTCCAGATTCAGTGCAGGCCATGCCAATTCCGCTGCGATATAGACACCGACAAGGGTACCTACAACCAGGTAAACCACCGCAACGACGGAGAACCATCGTACGGCACCAAAGTCATAGTTTTCTGCTGCTTCCACGAAAAACCTCCCTAAGGGATCATGAAAAATTGAGATAAAACAAGTGTCGCCCCTCTTTATAACCACTTATTCAATTGAAGAGTTAGACACCACCAACCACACAAAAAATTGCCTTAAATCAATATATTCATCAATTTATGTGTATATTGTGCAAAAAAGGCAATCGAAGCCGGATATTACATGGACAATTCCCCAATTACAAGAAATTATAATGACCATAAATAGTTACGGAATCGGTCAAGTATTCAATATTTTTATCACCATAGGCTCAACCTCAACACTTCAATGACTTCATTCACATTCTACTGGCATGACTATGAGACTTTCGGAGCGAACCCTCGGGGAGATCGACCTGTCCAGTTTGCCGGCATCCGTACCGACCAGGAGCTGAATCCGGTCGGCGATCCGCTGATGCTTTTCTGCCAACCAGCAGCAGACTACCTTCCCCAACCTGCTGCCTGCATGGTCACCGGCATCACCCCCCAGCAGGCACTTCGACAGGGCACTCCTGAAGTACAATTCATTCAACAAATTACCGAGGAACTAGGCCACCCGGGAACCTGTGGAGTTGGTTATAACACCTTGCGATTCGACGACGAGGTGACCCGTAACACACTCTATCGCAACCTCTACGATCCGTATGAGCGCGAATGGAAGCACGGCAACTCCCGTTGGGACATTATCGACCTGCTGAGACTGACCCGCGCACTGCGCCCGGAAGGAATCGAGTGGCCGACACTTGAAGACGGCAAGCCCAGCATGCGGCTTGAACATCTGACAGCCGCCAATGGTATTGAGCACGGCATGGCCCATGATGCACTGGCAGATGTTCACGCCACCATCGCCATGGCACGACTGGTCAAGGAGCGACAGCCGAAGCTGTACGATTTTGTACTGGGCCACAAGGATAAAAAAAGTGCCGCCCGACTTCTCAACATGACGCAGCCGACACCATTGATACACGTCTCCTCCAAGTATCCGTCAGAGCGAAATAATCTTGCTGTAGTACTACCCATTGCACGCCACCCCACTAACAACAATGGCATCATCGTCTACGACCTGCTACACGATCCAACCCCTTTTCTCACCCTGGAGCCCGAGCAGATCCGACTTCGCCTTTTCACCCCCAATAGTGAACTGCCCGAGGGACTGACCCGAATCCCGCTCAAGACCGTTCACCTCAACCGCTGCCCGGTCATTGCGCCGCTCAATACACTCGATGCAGCCTCACAGGAGCGACTGGGAATCGATCTGGAGGCACAACTCCGACACGTTTCGCCCCTTATTGGTGCAGACGGCTTTCGTGAGCGGGTCAGCAGGGCTCACCAATTGCACCAATTTGGGGAGGAGACCGACCCGGACAGAATGATCTACAGCGGATTCTTCGACGATCATGACAAGCGCCAGATGCAGCACATCCACACCCTGTCCCCTGAACAGTTGGCAACCACCTCTTTCGAGTTTCATGATCCACGTCTCGATACCATGCTTTTCCGCTTCAGAGCCAGAAATTGGCCTGAATCACTAAGCGATGCAGAGAAACAGCGGTGGCAGCGTTTCTGTCAGCACAGGATCTTTGATGAAGATGGTGGTGGGACCATCCACCATGACCAATTTCGGCAGGAACTCTCCAATCTTGCCCAGCTCCACCGGAAAAATCCCGAAAAAATGGCAGTTCTGCAGGCACTGGCCGATTATGGCGACTCATTGACAGAGGCTTGCCAACCCCTGCCATAGGTCTGACAGCGGCACCTGTCTATTTCATCAAGTCAACCTCGACCCCCTGATCGTGCAGCGCATCTGCCCTTGCCTGCACATAACGCTGAAAGTTGGGTTGAGATTGATAACTGCCCGACAACACATACTGCATGGCTGCTTGTGTGTGAAATGCCTTGAGATAGGCCTCTGTCCGAAAGACCTCACTGCCCTGCTCATCCAGAAAGAGCATCGTGGGTGAATACTGGATATTCCACTGTTTTGCCCACTCCTTCTCCTTCAACGATCTGCCGTCAGCAGACTTCACCCGCTCACTCCCCCAGCGATCCAGCAGAAAGACATCGAACTGCTTGAGATCCGATGCGATCTCCGGCCGCTTCAGGATATCAAGGTGCAGCTCATCACAGGAACCGCATCTCTTCTGCTCAAACAGAACCAGTTTTGGCTTGCCATTGCCGATGAACGGCCCCATGTCCAGTGGTGCCTTTCCCCACCCCTCCTGGAAATGGAGAGAAGATGAGGGCTGACTGGGGTTCCTTGCTGCATAAAATGCTGCAAACGGCTGCTTCTGCTCCATATGCTGGCCGACATAGTCAACCACTGCGGAAAACTGATGCGGCGGATAGTAGCCATTCATGCGCAGGACACCCTTTCCCTGCTCATCGAAAAACAGCAGGGTCGGCGTGAACATCACCCCCATCTGCTCACTGAACTGCTTTTCCGTACGCTCTTCCCCATTGAAGTCAACCACCTCACGATCCCCCCAGAGGTTGATGGCAACCACATCAAATGAGCCCCTCATTGTCCGTGCCACCTTTTCATCATGGATGTCCTCGATCCAGATCGCACAATAGGGGCAGCCATCCTGATAGAAATAGAGTAGCAGCCGACGCCCGGCCGCAGTGGCCTCCTCGATATCCTCCTGCAGATCAAGAAAGGAGTTCTTGAACCAGCCTGGCTTTTCTACATAACCGGGGTTGACCAGGTCCGCCCCCAACTGCTCCTCGGCCGCCAGCGAGATGCCGCCAGCCCCCAGCCACAGCAATACGAGCCATCGGTACCCACGCATTCTCTTCCCCTCCTCCAGTCACCTGCTGTTACTGTAGTCCGGTATCAGCCATCCGATCAGCAAAACGTGCTCGATAGAGCAGCCGGTTCTGTACCGGATCACTGCCATCTTCAAATGGTGTGCGGTCATGCAACACATTATTGGAGATCAACCCCCACCCCGTCTGCAGGGTTGCCCGGAATATGTGGTCGCAACCACCTTTAAGCAGTTGTTCCAGCCAGTGGACCGCGGACTGAACCAGAGGTTCACTGCTCCAGACAATATTTCGCTTGCGCATGGTATAGCGCATGTGGAGCGTGCCGTCCTCCATCACCATGAAGACAGGGCCACCACGCTCCTCGCGTACCTCTTCACCATCTCGCTCATGGCTGGGAATCACCATTGCATCGGGTCGCATCAATGCCTCCACATACTCCGGGTGCGCCTCACGCATCAGCAGATAGGCCATCTCATGGTCCATCAATCCATTTTCCCCACCCTCCTTCGCCGGACGAACGCAGTGAAGCAACAGCGAGCGCACCTGACGGCTCAGCAGATTATAGTAGCCATCGGTATGCCACTGAATCCCCCGATTGGTATAAGGGATATAAAGAGAATGAAATGGGTCCTCCTGAACCGTAAGTGCAGTCACCGCATCCTCTTCGGCACCACGATTATGATCGATGTTGGTACAGCCGAAACGTACCCCTACCGAACGGGCAATATCGGTCCCTTCCTCATCCAGATCACTGACATAGACCACCATATTGAAACGGCGGCAGCGCTCTACAATGGCCTGATACTCATGATCCTCAATCCGGCGGGGGTCACGAACCTCCACCAGCAGATCATCAATCGAAGTCGGCGCCTGTTCCAGCTTTTGATCACGCCACCGCTGCCACGACTCCTGGTTATCCAGGCCAAAGGGGGATGAAGTACTATCCATCAGAACTCGGCAGCCTCGATTTCAAGATAGGCCTGCGTGGCATGCTTGCCAACCTCATCCGCATAACCGACCCAGTCCTCGTATGCCTTTGTACGCTCTACTGCAATGGCCGGTACATCACCGCTATCCATATCTTCCTCAAATGCATGTTTTGCCGCACCATATACAGCAACCAGATAACCCAGGAAGTTGGTCACGACGGTACTGTCTCCAGATGGACCATGCCCCGGCACCCAGGTCTTTGCACCACTCTTCAACACCTGCTCCAGAGCGTTGATATTCCCATTGAAGGTGCCACTCACCATCCGTCCAACACGCTTTGCCATCGCGTTGTCTCCCAGAAACACCACCTGATCCTCAACGACCTCAATCATCAGATCAGTCTTGCTGTGTGAGACACCATAGTGGTGCATGCGGAAGGTCTTTCCTCCAATCACGATCTCGTCACCATGATTGAGCGCGATGGTGGGATACACCGCCTCGGTCCCCTCGGTGAAGCCATCCGTCAGCTGCACCATATTCTTCACCCAACGCTCTCCTTCACCCTCTCTCGCTTCACGGATCATCTCCGGGTGGGCATAGATCGGAGCATCCGGATAGGCCGCATGGATGGCATCATTGCCCAGCCAGTGGTCACCATGCACATGCGTATTGAAGGTAGCCACCACCGGTACATCCGTCATCTGCCTGATCATCCGTAGCACCATCTCACCCGCATAAAGACTGGAGCCGGGGTCAACCACGACCACGCCGGCAGCGGTCAGCACAATACCAGGATTATTCATAAACCCCTGATTCTCTGGAGTAGGAATCGCACGAGGGCCATGAATCACCCAGGTATTCTCGGCCACCTGGTCAAACGGATAGTCTTTCACCCTCTTCTCTGCCTGGGCGGTAATGGCTACAGCCATCAATAACAACAAGCAACCGAATCGCTTCATTTTCACACTCCTGCACGACTTAAACTATTGCAGAGCATACCGGTAATTGAGTACCGTTGCACTCACCTGAAAACCATAACAACATGGAAAGCGATAATGATTACCCTCTCCAAACAGCATTGCGAGGCCTGTCGTGCCGGTGCCCCCAAGGTATCCGATGATGAGATGAAAACATTGGTCCGCTCTGTACCGGATTGGAATTTCGAGACACGTGACGGCATTTTGCAGTTGGAAAGAACCTATACCTTCAACAACTTTTCCGAGGCACTCGCCTTCACCCAGGAGGTGGGGTTGCAGGCCGAAGAGGAGGGGCACCACCCCACCCTGCTTACCGAGTGGGGAAAGGTCACCGTCACCTGGTGGAGCCACAAGATCGGTGGCCTTCACCGCAACGACTTTATCATGGCCGCAAAGAGTGACTGGATTTTCGAACATACCGACAAGTGATGGGAAAGATCAAGATCACGCCTGAAAACAAGTGCAGCCACTGTGTCGGTACAAAGTGCTGCAGCTATTTTACCCAGCAGATCGACACCCCGCGTAGCAAAGATGATTTCCAGACCCTTCTCTGGCAGATTGCCCATCAGAGTGTCGAGGTCTATCAGGATGAGGATGGCTGGTTTCTGCTGATCAACAACCGCTGCCGGTTCCTCGGTGAGAATGGAAACTGCACCATCTATCAGCAGCGTCCAAAAATCTGCAGGGAATATGACAATGACTGGTGTGAATATGATGAACCTGCAGAAAAGCACTTCAAACGGCATTTCACAAGTTATGAGGAGCTATTAAAATACTGCAAAAAGCGGTTCAAGAAATGGAACTAGTTCTATAGCTGTCGTGTCCAGCAGGTTTCAACAGTACTCCTGACAGCGACTGTACAGTTCTCAATACTATTTTTTTAAGATGTAAGGAAAGTGCATGGAAGCAACAACTCCCTCCTATATCGTTGATGTCAACACAGGCAACTTCGAATCTGCTGTCATTGAGGCATCTTTCAACGCTCCGGTCATGGTCGACTTCTGGGCACCCTGGTGTAACCCATGCAAGATGCTGATGCCGGTGGTAACCCAATTGGCCGAGGAGTTTGCCGGAAAATTCATACTCGCAAAGGTCAACGTAGATGAAAATCAGGATCTTGCGATGCAGTTCAACGCACGGAGCGTACCCACGGTAAAGATCTTCAGAAATGGGGCTGTGGTGGATGAGTTCATGGGGGCTCAACCGGAAGGGACCATACGGGATATTCTGGACAGACATATCGAGCGTGACTCCGACAAGCTACGCACCGAGGCGCAGCAGAAGATTGAGCAGGGTGATATTGACGGTGCCATTGCACTGCTGCAACAGGCCAACCAGGATGACCCCGATAACCCAAGGGTACGACTGGACCTGATCATGGCCATGTTCCTCAACGAGAACTATGAAGAGGTGGACGCTGCCATCAAGGCGCTGCCAATGGCCGAGCGGGACACCCCGGAGATTCAGGGCCTCAGCAATCGCCTGCTATTTGCCAGGGCATCTGCCGAAGCGGACGATATCGGAACCCTTCGTGACACATTGGAAACCGAGCCAAACAACAGTGAGGCCCGCTACCAACTGGCTGCCCAACTGGTAGTTGATGGCGACCTTGAGGCAGCACTTGGAGAACTGCTCATACTACTGATGAGAGACCGCGCCTACGGTGACGATGCCGCACGCAAGGCGATGGTGGCAATCCTCGACTCATCCAGCGATACCGCTTTCAGCAGCCAATGGCGTCGAAAAATGGCAAGCGCAATTCTCTGAATACCACTGAAAATATGCGGCTTACACCCGTGATATACCAGACCCGTAACCTGCCAGACCCATAGCCTGCCAGAGGAGACTCGTGCCATCTATAACAGGATGGAGTAGCCGAGACCAGCAACTGCAGATACAGCAATCACAGGGACGATTCCGATCTTGTATCGGAAGAGGGCCACGAACGCAGCAAACCCGATCACCAGGGAGAACCACTCGAATCGCCCCTCAAAGCCCACCGGCCAGAGCACATGGTATGCAAAAAACAGTGCCAGATTGATAATCACACCCACCACGGCCGCGGTAATTCCGGTCAATGGTGCAGTAAACTTCATATCATGCCGGGTTGCCTCAACGGCCGGGCCACCCAGCAAAATGAATAGAAACGACGGTAAAAAGGTAAAGAATGTGGCTACGGTGGCCCCTGCCGCCCCGGCCAGCAACAGTGCCTCCGGCCCCAGGATCTCCTTTGTCCAGCCACCAACAAAACCGACGAAGGCAACCACCATGATCAGTGGCCCCGGTGTGGTCTCGCCTAGTGCCAGCCCATCAATCATCTGGGTTCCACTCAACCACCCGTAGTGCTCCACACCGCCCTGATAGACGTAGGGCAATACCGCATAGGCCCCGCCAAAGGTGACCAGTGCCGCCTTGGTAAAGAACCAGCCCATTTGGGAGAGCGTCCCCTCCCAACCATAGTTCATGGTGAGCATCGCCATCACCGCAAACCAGATCACAAGGCCAACCACGCCAAAAGAGAGTACCCTCGTCCACTTGAACCGGGCGTACTCGGGAACAGGCGTGTCATCGTCGATCAATGCCGGCCCAAAATCCTTTCCGGATTCGGCATGGTGGCCCGTGGTTTGAAAATACTCCGGCGAGATGCGCGAACCGAAATACCCAAGTAGACCCGCCATCAGCACAATATAGGGAAACGGCACATCCGCCGCAAAGATCGCCACAAAGGCCAATACGGCCATCACCCGAAGCACTCCATTATTCAATGCACGCGAGCCGATTCGATAGGCCGCAAAGACCACGATTGCCGTCACCGCAGGCTTGATCCCATACAGTACGCCTTCAACAGCCAATGCATTCCCATAGGCCAGATAGACCCAGGTCAATGCAATCAGAATGAAGAGGGACGGCAGCACAAAGAGCACACCGGCAGCGATCCCCCCCCATACGCCATGCATCAACCACCCAATATAGGTTGCCAACTGCTGTGCCTCGGGGCCCGGTAATACCATGGTGTAGTTGAGCGCGTGCAGAAAACGGTGTTCGGATATCCATCTGCGTTTCTCCACCAATTCCTGATGCATCATGCTGATCTGTCCCGCCGGTCCACCGAAACTGATGAATCCCAGCTTCAACCAGTACAGAAATGCTTCCATGAACGGCACGTGCTCAGGCCGCTGTTCCGTTTGCTCTGACATGCAATACAACCTATTCGTAGTGTGATAATGAATGTGGGGCAGTGTCGAGATCAATGAGGAGCCGGTCCATCAGCCAATACTCACTGGATGTTTGATCATGCAGGATATGCACTTTTCACAACCGGACTTCCCTGCCCATGACAACATGCATTATACCCTCTGGAACGTGTCATGACCTCTGAACTGCCCATTCCACTTCGATCCATTCTAACACTTGTCATAATGGGACACACCTGCAAAATCAGGGCGACTATCGCGTGCTATTTCCGGGGAATTAAGCATAGAAGGCAGCCCTTGCCTCAAAGGCAGTTACCCCGGAGAAGGGCCCATTCCACAGAGCGCATCATAATCACCATTTATTACAGGGTCATTCCTCAGATATAATAGCCGGAGCCGTATATCCAGACTCTTGATGATCTGGTGCTCTGATAATAACGATATGAAACAAGAACCGGATCTCCTTCTCCAATCCGCCCCACTACTCAAGCAGGGGCTGCAGGTACCTACCGCCATGCGTGATGTGCTGATGGCACTGATGCCTGCACTGACCGCTGGCGTCTGGTTCTTTGGGCTGAGCGCACTGTTGGTGGTCCTGGCTTGTGTGATGGGCGCCCTGATGACCGAATGGCTATTCACCCCCAAAACTGAACGGGCCATGGTCCTGGGAGATGGCAGTGCACTGCTCACCGGAGTTCTGCTGGGTATGACGCTCCCTCCCGCACTACCGTTATGGATGGCATGGATCGGTGGTGCAGTGGCAATTGGCCTGGGCAAGACCATCTGGGGGGGCCTGGGCAACAACCTGTTCAATCCGGCCATTGTCGGCCGTGCCTTTCTGTTGGGCACCTTCCCGATCGCGATGACCACTTGGCACGCCGCTGCAGGGCCGGGACAGTTTTTCAACCTCTACCCCAGTACCCTTGCACTCCCCTTCATGCAAGCCCCTCCACTGGATGGCATCAGCGCCGCCACACCGTTGGGACTGATGAAATTCGAACAGACCGACACAGCGCTGGATGCACTGATCATCGGCAATACCGCAGGCTCTCTTGGGGAGACCAGCGGTCTGCTGTTGATTCTGGGGGGCATTTATCTATTGATGCGGCGTGCCCTGGAGTGGCGCATTCCGGCCGGGATTTTTCTCTCTGCCGCACTCTTCACCCTGCTGCTGCACCAGATCAATCCGGAGCGCTTCCCCGATATCGGCTTCACCCTCTTCTCCGGCGGCATGCTGCTGGGCGCCATCTACATGGCGACCGATCCGGTCACTTCCCCGGTTACCCCGAAAGGGGCGTGGATTTTCGGTATCGGTATCGGACTTCTGGTCGTACTGATCCGTAACTTCGGTGGTCTGCCGGAAGGGATGCTCTACGCCATTTTGTTCATGAACGCCGCCACTCCATTGATCAACCGCTACAGCCAACCTCGGGTCTTCGGCAGGAGCCAATCGTGAGCAAGCCGGAAGAGAAAGAGCCCTCCTCATTTCGCCTCGCCTCCACCCTGGCGGTGGCAGGCCTAATCTCCGGTATCGCTATCGTGGCGGTCTATGAGGCGACCCTGCCCACCATCACCCGCAACAAGGCTGCAGAGCTGCAGGCGGCGGTCTTTAAAGTATTGCCAGAAGTGACCGAGATGCGCAAATTCCAGTTCGAGAACAATGCCCTGCGCTTCCGCACCGAAAAGGGGAGCAATGAGCACACCCTCTATGGTGGTTACAACCAACAAGGGGAGTTTGTCGGTTACGCCATCCCCAGTGCCGGACCCGGCTTCCAGGACACCATCGCCCTGCTCTACGGCTACATTCCCTCCAAGCGCAAGGTGGTGGGGATGGAGATTCTGGAGAGCCGCGAAACACCGGGGTTGGGAGACAAGATCTACAAGGATCTCTACTTCGTCTCCAACTTCTCGGATCTCTCAATCGACCCGGAACCTGTTGTAGTGAAAAAAGGGCTACGTGATGAGCCGCATGAGGTGGATGCGATCACCGGTGCCACCATCTCGGCCAAGGCGGTGGTGCGCATCATCAACGAGGGAAACGCACGCTGGCTCAACAAGATTCCAACCCATGGCCTGCCGCTTCCAGGCGACAAAGGAGCTGAGTAATGGCGAAACCAGGCACTCCCTATGAAGAGATGATGAAGGGGCTGTGGCGGGACAACCCGGTCTTTGTACAGGTGCTGGGGATGTGCCCAATGCTGGCGGTGACCAATACCGCCGTCAATGCCCTGGCGATGGGGCTGGCGACGCTGTTTGTACTGGTCGGCTCCAGCTTTCTGGTCTCGGTGATGCGCAACCTGATTCCAAAACAGGTGCGGATCTCCAGCTACATCATCATCATCGCCACTTTCGTCACCATCATCGACTACAGCCTGTTGGCGCTGTTTCCGAAGATTCACAAGGAGCTGGGTGCCTTTATCCCGCTCATCACCGCCAACTGCCTGATCCTCGGACGACAAGAGGCCTTCGCTTCCCGCAACAGTGTCGGCTATGCGGTGATGGATGCAATCGGCATGTCGGCCGGATTCCTCTTCGCACTGCTGGCCCTCGGCAGCGTGCGTGAGATTCTGGGTGTCGGGGCACTGTTTGGCGTTGATCTGTTCGGCCCCAACTTTGAACCGTGGGTGATCATGATCCTGCCGCCAGGTGGCTTCCTCACCCTGGGGCTGATCCTGCTGTTTTTTAACTGGCTGACTGAAAAGAGGCGTCAGGCACAGATCAACTACCAACTGGCTGAAGAGCGTGCATCATGACAGATGCTACGCTACAGAACTTCCTCTGGATCTTTATCAGTGCGCTGCTGGTCAACAACTTTGTACTGGCCTACTTTCTCGGCCTCTGTCCGTTCCTCGGGGTTTCGGGCAAGCTGGAGACCTCGGTACGGCTCGGCGCGGCCACCACCTTTGTACTGTTGATCACCGCCATCTGTGCCTGGACACTCAACACCTACATTCTGCCCCATGCCCCCTATCTGCGGCTGATCAGCTTTATTGTTGTGATCGCCAGTACCGTGCAGTTTATAGAGATGCTGATCAAGAAACTGAGCCCGTCACTGTTCCGCTCACTCGGCATCTTCCTCCCGCTGATCACCACCAACTGTGCCATCCTCGGGCTGGCGATCTTTGCCACCAACCGCGAGTATGGCTTTCTGGAGAGCGTCGTCTACGCCCTCGGTGCCGGTGGCGGTTTCACCCTGGCGATGGTGCTGGTGGCAGGGCTGCGTGAGGAGAGTGAACTCTCCAGCGTACCGAAGCTGATCCAGGGAACCGCCTTCAATCTGATTATTGCCGGTATCCTCTCCATGGCGTTCATGGGCTTTGCGGGACTATTCTCCTCATGACCCCCCCATTCACACCAGACCTCCCCCATAGCTGCGTTGAAAAATGGACATTTACGCTTGCCCCCAAGGGCATCAAGATAAACTCACATTTTCCACCTTGCTCTAGAACTGTTCTGACGCAACGGGGATGATCATGACATGAGTTATATTCTGCCCATTCTTGGTTTAGTCGCTTTACTCTTTTTCTGGGTACTGTTTCAGCAGTGGCTCAAACGCAAGGACCCGGGGCAGTTCTATCGCCCCGGTTGTGGTGCCTGCGGCAGTAACGGAAGCTGCAGCCCCCAAAGTCTAAAACAAGCCATTAAGTTTCAAGGGAAAACAGATGCGAAAAAGCGTTACAATAATGGCTAATATCTGTTTAGTCTTTCAATAGAACTTACTGATGGATTGACAAGAAAAATACAAAATTACCAATTATAGAAATTAATGGAACAGGAAAAGCAGGAGATCATCTGTTTTTCTGGAGCAGGATCAACCACTAGTGGAACGTAATACCGTTTTCTTCTGTTTGTTGATAAACGCAAGATGGAGTTGGTCTGGAGCTGCAAGAACAACAAAATGTACGATTTTGTGCTGCCATTTCAGTTTGTGGAGGTGATGGTATGAGCAACAAGACAATTCAATCACTTAAGATTACCAACTATAAAAGTATCGACTCACTTGAAGTTAAGTCACTAGGCCATTTTTCAGTATTTGCTGGCCCGAATGGCTCTGGAAAAAGTAATTTTTTTGATGCCCTAGATTTTGTGAGCACCTTTATTAATAACGGCATCGAATCAGCACTTCGAGCACATGGAGGATTTGCCAACATACACTCAGAAAAGCGCCGATCAGAGTACTCTAGGAAATTCAGTTTTGAAATCACATGCGATCTTCCTAGAGCACAGCAGGATAAGAAGATCAAACAATCCACATACCACTATGCATTAACAATCCATAATCTTCATGCAAACCCAGAGGTAGAAGAGCGTCTAACCATTGATGGCGCGCCATCTATGTCCAGGAAAAAAGAAGAATCTCCAGTTATATATAGTGATAAGGGAAGCACCATCGAGCAGTTTCCAAAGACTTATTCAGGACTTCTTTTGTTCTATGGTCTGCCGCTTTACGATTTATTGAGAAATATGAGTCTGTATCGTATTGATCCAATTGGTGCGAAGGAACCAGATCAATCTGACTGTGACCCTTCAAGGCTTGATAAGAAAGGCCATAACTTAGCCAGCGTATTGAGTCGACTGGAGGACGATAAAAAGTCTCGTGAAATAATCATGGATTGGATGGAGACAATTGTCCCTGGTGTGGAAAAGATACAGACAAAACATGAGCTGCTTGAGAGCAAAACAGCAATTATGTTTAAGGAGCAAGGTACTCGTAGGCGGTTTCCGGCACATCTTGTTTCAGATGGAACAGTTTATGCGCTCAGCATGCTAGTGGCAGCACTGGATCAATCTAAACCTTACGGATTGACATTAATTGAAGAACCAGAGAGAGGATTGCATCCAGCAGCCATTCGTGAACTGATTGGAATGATGAGGGAGCAATCCAGTCCAGAAACACCAATATGGTTGAGCACACATAGTGAATCGATTGTACGTGAGCTGAATATTGAAGAGCTGGTTTTGGTGAATAAGACGGATGGTAGAACTCGAATGAAATTAGCCAGTTCTGGAGGACTAAATCAAAAGGATATAGCTCCACTGAAACTAGATGAGATGTGGCTTTCCAATCTGTTAGATGGAGGCCTTCCATGGTAACTGTAGGTTTTGTAGTTGAAGGACCTTCAGATAAAAGATTGGTTGAAAGTGAGAGATTCCAACAGTGGCTACGAGATGATTGTGGTCTGAGTGTAGTTCATCCAGTTGTAGATGCCGGTGGCAACGGCGAAATGTGCAACACCAAAATCAGTTCGTATGTAGAGAAATTGAAAATGACCTCTAATCCAGATAAAACCGTAGTATTGGCGGACTTGGACCCTGATACATGTGCCCCATGTATCACAAAACGCAAAGAGATTATTGGTAACAATAGTATTGATTTGATTGTAATTGCGAGAAAAGCAATAGAGTCTTGGTTTTTGGCTGATACTGAGGCAATGCAAAGCTGGACAAAGGATTCCAATTTTTATCAACCACTACCGGAAGCAATTAATGGTATGCCTTGGGACTATTTAAAAGAGGTTGGACTTGAAACAACAGGAAGAGGACCTGGGTCAAGCAAAGTTGTATTTGCCAAGAGATTTATTAATAAACATGGGTTTGATGTAAGAAATGCTGCCAGCCATCCAGGCTGTCCTAGTGCCCGTTACTTCGTTGATCAACTCTGTGCGTTAGGCCAAGAAGAAGGCTCCTGATTCTGAGTTTTCTGATCCGGTCCACTCAGCCTTTTTATCCTGAAATCTGCTGGTTTCCAGTAGATGGAAGCATGCAGAAGACACTGACAGGCTGATGCCGCCACTGGTGTGAAAGGACTATACTACTATGGACACATAATGCAGAACAAAAAATGTGTAGTTAGTCAGGAACCCCTTTAAAAACATGCAACAAAATATTTGGTGTTACGTTGAAATTACTCCAAAAGTATATAGAGCATCACTGGTGTCCCAACGTTACAGGCCAAAAACTCATTTGACTGCATAAAACAC
>CAYFOR010000073.1:0-14893 GCA_964344785.1 uncultured Piscirickettsiaceae bacterium | reverse complement strand
TCACGTTGGAATGACGGCCTCGCTTCAGGGCCATTTCATATTGGACAAGACTAAAGATTGATACAATATGCCATTTTCAAGCCTGCTCGACCGATCCGATCGCCCACCATGCCTCGCCTGCTCGAATTCCGTATTGGCCTACGATATACCCGGGCAAAACGGGAAGAACACTTCATCTCCTTCATCTCGCTCACCTCAATGCTGGGCATTGCATTGGGGGTGACCGCACTGATCACCGTGCTGTCGGTGATGAACGGCTTTGAAAAGGAGCTGCGCGAACGTACGCTGGGGATGGCGGCCCATGCCAGTCTGCTGGGATTGGGCGAGTACCTGTCGGAGTGGGAATCCCTGGCTGCGGTGGCACTGCGTCATCCGCAGGTTCTTGCGGCGGCCCCCTATGTTGAAGGGCAGGGGATGCTCAGCCGAGGGGAACACTCGGTCGGTGTGATGTTGAGAGGGATTGACCCCACTGAAGAGCGCTCCGTCTCCCAGATTGCCGAAAAGATGGTGGATGGTGAGCTGGATGCACTGAACAGAGATCGCTTTGGCATGATCATTGGTACAGAGCTGGCCAGCAGGATGAATGTCGTTGTGGGGGACAAGGTGACATTGATGGTCCCCAAGGGGAGTGTAACTGCAGCCGGGCTGATCCCCCGGATGAAACGCTTTACTGTTGTTGGCCTGTTCGAGGTTGGCATGCATGAGTTTGATAGCGGACTGGCTCTGCTGTCACTGAACGATAGCCGCACGCTGCTGCGCATGGGAGACCGGGTCAGTGGCGTGCGCCTCAAGCTTGAGGATATGTTCAATGCCCCTCAAGTGGTCCGCGAGATCGTGAACCAGGCCGAACTCTCCCTGCGTTATACCGACTGGACGCGCCAACACGCCAATTTCTTTCAGGCCATCCAGCTGGAGAAGCGGATGATGTTTGTCATCCTGACCCTGATCATTGCAGTTGCAGCGTTCAATATCGTCTCCACCATGGTAATGGTGGTGACCGACAAGGCTGCTGACATCGCGATACTGCGTACGATGGGAGCCCGGCCGGGAGACATCATCACCATCTTCATTGTGCAGGGGGCGCTGATCGGAGTGGTCGGCACGCTGATCGGAGTGGCAGGTGGAGTATCGCTTGCGCTGAATGTGGAGACACTGGTCCCGGCTATCGAGCGGATGTTCGATACCGAGTTTCTCTCTGCCGAGGTCTACTATATCAGTGCCGTCCCCTCTGATCTGCGCTGGGAGGATGTGGGAATGATCACCACCGTCTCGTTGTTGCTCAGCCTGTTGGCAACCCTCTATCCGGCATGGAAAGGGTCGCGTGTTGACCCGGCGGAGTCGCTGCGCTATGAGTGATTTGGTACTGAACTGCAACCGGTTGACCCGAACCTTTGAAGAGGGAGGAAACCGGGTCGAGGTGTTGAAGGCACTCGATTTTTCCCTGCAGGCAGGTGAAAAGGTGGCGATTGTCGGTACCTCCGGTTCCGGCAAGTCGACGCTGCTCCACCTGTTGGGCGGGCTGGATCACCCGACCAGTGGTGCCGTCTCGATTGATGGGCTCGATCTGTTCTCTCTATCTGAAAGAGAGAGGAGCCGACTCCGCAACGAGAAACTGGGGTTTGTCTATCAGTTTCACCACCTGTTGCCGGAATTCACTGCACTGGAAAATGTGGCGCTGCCACTGTTGATGCGCCGTCCACAGCGTTTCAGCCGCCAACAGGCGGATCATCAGGCCGAATCGATGCTGGAACGGGTCGGTCTGGGCCATCGACTACACCACAAACCGACGGCCCTGTCCGGTGGGGAGCGTCAGCGTACCGCCATTGCCCGGGCACTGATTGGAGAGCCTCGGGTACTTCTGGCCGATGAGCCGACCGGGAACCTTGATCGTGAAAGTGCCCGGCAGGTCTATGAGTTGATGCTGACACTGAATGAAGAGGCCGGTACGGCCCTGGTACTGGTCACTCATGATGGCGAACTGGCCCGGCAGATGGACCGGATCAGTCAGTTGGTTGACGGCGTACTCTCCTGATCCGTATTCTTTCCCCCGCGCTGTTTCCAGCGGCTGCGGACATGCCAGACCCAGAAGTAGTGCATGCCGTAGTAGCCCAGTACTGAGCTGACCGTCGCGTTGATCAGACATCCCAGCAGAAACGGTTTCCAGATCTGTGGAAAGATCGCCTCGAACCACTCGACACTGAGTTGAAACTCACTCGCTGCCACCGGCATTCCCAGGACCCAGGTACCGACCAGATAGGCAAAGTAGAACAGCGGCGGGATGGTGAGCGGATTGCTCAACCAGACCAGCCCTACCGAGATGGGGAGGTTGACCCGGATCAGGATGGCCAGTGCAGCGGAAACCACCATCTGGGTGGGAATCGGCACCCACGCCATGAACATGCCCACTGCAAAGGCCCCGGTGACGGAACGGCGATTGAGGTGCCACAGATCGGGAGAGTGGAGCAGCGTGCCAAAGATCTTCAGGTAGCGGTTCTCTCGAACCACCTGATGATCGGGCATGTAGCGTTTGATGAGATCCTTCGGCATAGGGATAGTATATAAAAGGTACAGATCGTGCGGTTTCAATTTTTCATCCGTTGACTTCATCGTACCGTGCCGATTTCCGGAGGAAATATTACAAGGTGTAGTCATTAGTAATAGTCTGTAATGGTCTTTTCGCACCTTCACTTTGGTGATCCAATGGAGGTACTGGTGTCAGAAAAAAACAGTAAACAACACGCTCGAGAGGCATCGGTATTTCATAACCACTCATTGAAAAAGGAGGCCAAATGTCTGTTGAAAGAACAGGCCTGAGAAATGTAATGGACAACTTTTCAGATATCCTTTCCAATATTGAGTCGGCTACCGAAAAACATAGCGCGTAATGTCATCAATCGTGGGATGGTTATTTCCCACTTGTCTCAATTGAATGGGGCGCTGCTCAAGATAGCACTGCCGCTGTTGCTGGGAACGGTCTGGCTTTCACAGCAGCCTGAGGTCCCATCGGTATGGTGGGCATTGCTGTTGCCGCCACTGGCACTACTGGGGAGGATCGCTCCTGCAAGCAGCCCACTGTTCTGGCTTCTGTTGGGGGTCATCTGGGCCAGCATTCATGCTGAATTGAGACTCTCACAATACCTGCCAGAGAAGGCAGAAGCACGGGATCTGCTGGTAGTGGGGGAGGTGGTCTCGCTACCCGAGCAACGATCCAGTGGGGCGGTCCGTTTTCGTTTTCGTGTAGACCAGGCGTTACTGGATGACCGCCCGATACCCTTCACTGCACCCGTGCAACTCAACTGGTACCGGCCGTCTCACCGGTTTGCAGTCGATCAGCACTGGAGATTGCTTGTTCGGTTGAAACAGCCGCACGGTTTCGCCAATCCAGGGGGATTTGACTGGGAGGGCTGGCTCTTTCAGCAAGGAGTGCGTGCCACCGGTTATGTGAGGCAGAGCGATCAGAACCGTCTGATCCAGGATGGTGAGTGGAGTGTGAACACTCTGCGTGCCGACATTGGGCAGTGGATTGAGCAGTCAACGGTCGGTTCACCCACCAGCCGTTCCATCCTCAAGGCACTCTCGATCGGCAAGCGGGATACGATCGATCCGGCAGACTGGGAGTTGCTGCGAAACAGCGGAACCAACCATCTGATTGCCATCTCCGGACTCCATATCGGATTGATTGCGACGGTCTCATGGCTGCTTTTTCGCTGGCTGGGCGCACTATCCACCCGGTTATTGCTGTGGATACCGGCACAGCAGATCGGTGCAGTGGGCGCGATCATCGGAGCGACCGCTTATGCGTTGCTGGCTGGATTCACCATCCCCACCCAGCGCGCCCTGGTGATGGTGGTTGTGATCATGGGAGTGGTCCTGCTTCGTCGTGCTTCCGGTCGCTGGAGCGGATACAGCCTGGCACTGGTGCTGGTACTGTTAATAGACCCATTCTCTGTGCTCTCCGCCGGTTTCTGGCTCTCCTTTACCGCGGTAGGGTGGATTCTCTATGTCCTGCCGAACCACCACAGTCAGCCCAAATGGATCAATCTGCTCTATCTGCAGCTGGTACTGTTGATCGGATTGGCACCACTGCTGCTCTACCAGTTCCAGCAGGTCTCACTGGTCTCGCCGCTAGCCAATCTGATTGCGGTTCCGTGGATTGGTCTGCTGGTGGTGCCACTGGTTCTGCTCTCCATTCTGCTACACCTGTTGTATCTGCCTGGAGCCGAGTGGTTGCTGGGGATGGCGGCCCTGCTGCTGGACGGGCTCATTCCACTGCTGAAAATGGTCTCGCAACTCTCTTTCTCCCAGTTCTATCTGCACCGGCCAGGACTGCTTACTGTGTTGACGGCCATGGCCGGCGTGGCACTGCTACTGAGAAACGGCCTCGGTTGGCATCGTCTATGGGGGCTGCTGGCCATGCTGCCACTACTGCTGCTGCCACCATCCCGTCCAGAGCCGGGACAGGCATGGGTGACCGTACTGGATGTGGGGCAGGGATTATCGGTCGTAGTGGAGACACCAAAACAGGTGATGGTTTACGATACCGGAGACCGATTCTCCAGCACATTCGATGCCGGTAGCGCGGTGGTAGTCCCCTTTCTTCGCAGCAGAGGGTGGCAGGCAGTTGATCTGCTGGTGATCGGCCATGGTGATCGTGACCATATTGGAGGATTTCAGGCACTCTCTCGGCAGTTCCCCATCCATCAGACAGTCAGTTCTGTTCCCGAACAGGTGAACGGTGCGGATCATTGCCATTCAGGAATGGAGTGGCAGTGGGACAGCGTTCATATCGAAATGCTCCATCCGCCGACACCAAATACATTTCATGGCAATGATGGCTCCTGTGTGGTACGGATTGAGGCCAACGGCGAACGTCTGCTGTTGACGGGTGATATCGAAAAGCGGGCAGAGCAGTGGATGGTTGAGCATATCCCTGAAAAGTTGAAGGCAACGCTGCTGGTGGTGCCGCATCATGGTAGTGACAGCTCATCAACCGAGGCCTTTATCGAGGCGGTATCCCCCCATTGGGCCGTGATTCCGGTCGGTTACTACAATCGTTATCGATTGCCTCGTGAAGCGGTCATACAGCGTTACCGGGAAAGGGGAGTCCAGCTGTGGAACAGTGCTGACGATGGTGCGGTCAGTATGGTGCTCGATGGTGAAAATAGAGTACCGCAATCCTGGCGCCAGGAAAACCGAAGGATTTGGCATGATCTCCCATAGCTTCTGATATTGCTGATAAAATTGCGCCACAGGCTGACAGGGACCGTTGGCGTTAACTGAAAGGGATAATCCGCTTCGCCCTGCCTCGCCTCGAATGGCCTCAGGCCAGTAACAGCGGCACACCGATAATCAGTTACAGATATAAACAATTACAGAATGGATATGCTGGAAATACTCCAATCGGGTGGCTGGTTGATCATGCCCTTGCTGCTCTCATCGGTGTTGGCGCTTGCCATTGTGGCCGAGCGCTACTGGGCGTTGCGCCGTCGGGCGGTTGTCCCGCCCCATCTGGTTGAGCAGATCATGTCGTGGCACCAGGAGAATCAGATCAATCGTGAGAATCTGGATCTGTTGCGTCGTTCATCCCCACTGGGGAGGATGCTGGCTGCCGGTCTGGTCAATCGCAACCACCCTCGTGAGGTGATGAAGGAGAGCCTCGAGGAGTCCGGCCGTCATGAGGTGCATGAGATGGAACGGCATCTGAGCGCACTGGGTACCATCGCTGCTGGCGCACCACTGGTTGGACTGTTGGGAACAGTGATCGGGATGATCAAGGTGTTTGATGCCATTACGCTGGGAGGGGTTGGAGATCCGACCGTGCTCTCTACCGGTATCTCCGAGGCACTGATCACAACGGCCACCGGGCTTGCGGTGGCGATCCCGAGTCTGATCTTCTATCGAATGCTGCGCCGCAAGGTGGATGAACTGGTTGTGGAGATGGAGCAGGCGGCCATTCGGATTGTGGAAGTGATTCATGGTGACCGGGAAGTCGATGAAGAGACCGATTTCTGATTTCACGCTGTCATGAAACTGAGAGAGCGAGAACATGGAACCGACTTCGAGGTCAATCTGACGCCACTGATTGATGTGGTGTTTCTGCTGCTGATCTTCTTTGTACTGACAACCACCTTTCAGAAGGAGGCGCGACTGCAGATTGATCTGCCCACCTCCAGCAGTAGCGAACAGATGCCACTGAAAAACCCGTTGGAGATCGCCATTGATGCAACGGGGCTGATCCTGGTTGGTGGGGAGCCGGACTGGAAACTTCGACTACAACAGGAGTCGGCAAAACCCGATCCCGCACCGATTGTCCTGCGTGTGGACCGACAGACCCCTCACGGCAGTGTGGTTGAAGTGATGAACCAGGCAAGAACTCTCAATCTGCTCAACCTCTCCATTCTCACTGAGCACCAGCGTAATGATTGAGCGGCTGTTTCTGCAGCTCTGGTATGGCCAATCCTGGCGATACTATCCACTGCGCTGGTTGTTGATGCCGATAACCATGCTGTTTTGTCTGGTAGTCAGGCTTCGGTATCTTGGCTATCGGAAGGGGTGGCTCAGACACTACAGGCCATCTGTGCCGGTCATTGTGGTGGGCAATCTGACGGTGGGCGGTACCGGCAAGACACCATTGGTGATTGCATTGTGTACATGGTTGCGTTCAATGGGCTATCAACCGGCCGTCATCAGCCGTGGTTATGGCCGTCAGGATGAGTCGGCTTTACTGAAAGTGACTGCAGAGAGTGACCCACAGATGGTCGGGGATGAGCCGCTACTGATTGCACGTGCAAGCGGGTGTGAGGTCTATGTATCGAGTGATCGGTCTGCGGCAGCAGAGATGGCCGAGAGTGATGGTGCCGATATCATTGTTGCCGATGATGGATTGCAGCACTACCGGCTGGCAAGGGATATCGAACTGATTGTGATCGATGGTGAACGTGGGCTGGGTAATGGTCTCTGTCTGCCGGCAGGTCCACTACGTGAACCGGCTGAAAGGCTGGATCAGGTGGATGGTGTAGTGGTGAATGGGGGAGAGGGTAACGGCACTTTTTCCATGCAACTGAAGCCTGCCCTGGTCTACCGGTTGGATCAACCTGAACGACAACAGGATATCGCACAGCTTCAGGGGCGTACGGTTCATGCAGTGGCCGGAATCGGCAACCCGGACCGCTTCTTTTCACTGCTGCGCAACCATGGGGCAACGGTAATCCCCCATCCCTTTCCGGACCATCACCACTACAGTGCATCTGATCTGCAGTTCAACGACAATCATCCTGTTGTGATGACTGAAAAGGATGCCGTCAAATGCAATCGGCTACCTGCACAGGGGCAGCATGAACAGTGGGTGATTGTGGTTGAGAGCAAACTCGATCCTGCACTGACCCGTCTGCTGCAAGGCAGATTGCAAACACAATAGAGCGTCGAATGAAGGATGGTAGACAATCGGCTGATGCCGATTCATCAGAATCCGGGATCAGCCGAAACAACAGGCCGGATCAGCATCAGCTCAACCGTGAACGCCTGCAGCAGAGCCGCAAACGTCTTCAGCAGAGTCGCCAGCGGCTGAAACAGAAAAGCAGGAAGATTGCGGACGAGTTGGCCTCGCAGGAGATCGAGGCCCGCAAAAAGCAGCGACATATAGAACAGATTGAGCAGATCATGGAGGCCTACCCGGAAATCCATCCAAGATCGACTCAAGGTGCCTACTTGAGCCATTTTGGCCTGAAAGAGTTACCGTTCAACCAGAATCCGGATACCCGTTACTATTTTGAAAGCCTCTCGCAGCAACTGGCGTTCAGTACGATCCAGATTGCATTGGAAGAGGAGAGTCGATTCACCATCATCATTGGCGATGCTGGCAGTGGAAAAACCCTGCTGGGCAACAGGCTGGTCGAGCAGTTGGGCAGTAGCTATCGGATCGCCTACCTCCATGCTCCTCCATCAACACCGCAGCAGCTCTATCGCTCCATTCTGTGTGAATTGGGGCAAGGGGTCCCTCAGGGTACAACCGATGAACAGCTATTGAAGATCATTACAGGTACGTTGCTGTCACTCACGCCCAATCAGCAACTTCTTGTCATGGTGGATGAGGCGCAGCAGCTGGCCGATGAGGCGATGGAGGCGCTCCACCTGCTCTCCACTATGGAGGCTGACAACTCCAGTGGGTTGCAGGTGATCCTGCTGGGGCAGCCGGTGCTGGAGCAGCGATTGCAGCTCTACCATCTGCGCCATATCAGCCAACAGACTCTCTTCAGTGACCAGCTCTATCCGCTCACCGAAAGTGAGCTGGAGGGGTACCTGTCACACCGGCTGTTTCTGGCAGGGTTTCGTGGCGACTTTCCCTTTTCCAGGGTTGTGATGCAACAGATCTATCATGCAAGTGGCGGCATTCCGAAACTGGTCAACATCCTTGCGCACAAGGCGCTCTTTCTGGCGTACGGCAAGCGTGCCTATCGAGTCAGTCGGCGCAACATCAAGGCGGCGATCCGGGACACCGATACGACACAGGTTTCACCGGTTTACAGGGTAAGGAAGCAAAAGTGGTTCTCCTGCCTGCTGCTCTTGATGACCGTGTTGCTGCTCTTCTGGATGGAGAAAGAGATGAATCTTGTTGCTGTTCTGATCAATTATCTGCAGCAGGGTTTGACGGGCTCATTGCATTCAGGACCTCCATAGCCGTCCGCTGGCTGGAACCTGCTGATGCTATAATGGTGCGGAAAAGGATTCAGACAAGGTTAAACAATGGTCGATAAAAAACTACTCGATATTTTGGTGTGCCCTCTCTGCAAGGGGCCGTTGATTCATGACAGATCGAACCAGGAGTTGATCTGCAAGGCAGATCGACTTGCCTATCCGATTCGTGATGATATTCCGGTCATGCTGGATGACGAGGCTCGCGAGTTGACTCTGGATGAGGTGGAGGCACTCTGAAGTGGAGTTCTCCGTCATTATTCCGGCCCGTCATGACTCCAGTCGACTGCCGGGAAAGCCGCTGCTGGAGATCGCCGGACGACCGATGATTCTCCATGTGCTTGAGCGTGCTCAGCAGAGTGGGGCGGCACAGGTATGGGTGGCAACCGATGACCGGCGTATTGCCGAGGTGGTCGAGGCGGCCGGAGGTCAGGCCTGCATGACCCGTGCAGATCACGCCTCCGGTACGGATCGGCTGGCCGAGGTTGTTGATCAGCAGCAACTGGCTGATGATGAAATTGTCGTCAACCTCCAGGGTGATGAGCCCCAGATGCCGGAGTCGTTGATCCGGCAGGTTGCGACCGATATGGACACGCACCAGGATGCGGTCGTAACCACGCTCTATCAGCCCATTACCCGGCGGGAAGATCTGTTTGATCCCAATGTGGTCAAGGTGGTGATGGATGAGCAGGGATATGCAATCTATTTCAGTCGAGCGCCCATCCCTTGGGATCGTGAGCAGTTTGCCACGCCTGAAACAGCCTTGCCCACACGTCACTTTCGGCACATCGGCATGTATGCCTACCGTGCCGGTTTTCTCAAACGTTATAGCCGGTGGGAGAGAACAGCGCTGGAACAGTTGGAATCACTCGAGCAGCTTCGGGTGCTGGCAAAGGGAGAGCGGATTCACCTGAGTGAGGCAATGGAAGCATCGGGGCATGGCGTCGATACCGAAGAGGATTTGAAACGGGTGAGAGAGACTGCTCACCCCTTTGCATAATGAACTGCCCATGATGTCTCTATGTTAGGATCAGACTGACAGATTGATTCCCGAGGATGGGCAGATTGAGCATACGCACCAAACTGGTTCTGGTGATGCTACTGGTGGCAGTGCTGCCACTGGTATTCATCGGGATCTGGTATGTCAACAATCTTGAAGATGATCTGACGCACAAGATTGGCCGTGACCATGAAATACTGGCGCAGGAGCGTGCCGCTTTTGTTGCAGAGCTATTGAATCGTCGTATACAACAGGCGAAAAACCTGTCTTCTCATCCAGAGATTATCCATGCGCTGTTGGGAGCCAATAGCCGATCAAAGGGAATCGGTCTTGAGGCGATCACCCGGATTGATCGTGAATGGCTGGCAACCAAAGGAAATACGGTCGTTGCCGACACCATCCTCAGCAACCATCTATCCAGGCTCTTCAAGGGGATCAAGGAGCAGAACCATAAGGAGTATGGTGAGCTGTTTGCAACTGATCGAAACGGCTTGACGGTCGCCATGAGCAACATTCTGACAGACTACTATCAAGCGGACGAGCTTTGGTGGAAAAGGGCCTATAACGATGGAAACGGTCTGCTCTACATTGATGACCAGGGGGTGGATCTCAGTGTGGGCGACCTGGTTGCCGGGGTTGCGGCTCCTGTAATGAATGAGGGGGAATTGCTGGGGATTCTCAAGGTCAATTTCCTGATGAGAGATCTGATTCCGATTACGGTTTCACCCTACAAGAACAGCAGGGTCAAAATCTATCTGATGCGGGCCGATGGTGGCGTGGTTACCGATTCAGGCCAGTCGGCCCCAAACCTTCCAGTGCAAGTGCAGACAGCCATGCAACGCGGCGACCCATCGGACTGGTACATCGATCTTCATGGACAGCAACAGATTACAGGGATCGCCCGTGTAAAAAGCAGTCATCCAATCTTTACACGAGACAGTCAGCAGCACCGCTTACCGACCGACTGGTATGTGGTGGTCAACCATCCAACACATGATGCACTCAAGTTGGTTGACCATGTGCGCTATCGTGCACAGCTTGCGTTGGGGTTGGCACTTCTGCTGATCAGCCTGATCATTGCCCTGGTGGTCAGCATCTTTTTGCGCCCGTTGCAACAACTTCGAAAGGGGATGGACCGAATCAGAGAGGGCAATCTGGAACATCGGGTCAACCTGAACAGCAATGACGAGCTGGGGGCGCTGGCAGCCACCTTTAACCAAATGCTGGACTCACTTGACAGCGCACAATCTAGGGCGGAGTCCGCGCAGGCCCTGTCCAGGGCAAAAGATGATTTCCTGGCAACCATGAGTCATGAACTGCGTACACCGTTGACCTCGATTATCGGCAACAGCGAATATCTTCTGGAACTGGAGTGTTCATCCGAGATGCATTCGGTAGCACATGACATCGAGATTGCAGGCAGAAATCAACTGGCGCTGGTCAATGACATCCTCGATATGTCAAAAATCGAGTCCGGCAAGTTCACCATCAATGAGAGTCCATTTGTATTGCGCAGGGTGCTGGATGAGATTGAAGGGCTACTCAAACTCCGGGCTCAGGATGCCGGTGTGGAACTGATCGTCGAACAACGCGTTCAGGAGAAATATAAACTGATGGGGGATGCCCACCGAATCGGCCAGATACTGGTCAATCTCGTAGGGAATGCCATCAAGTTTACGGAAAAGGGGGAGGTCAGGCTCTCCGTATCACGCTCTGATAGCGGAAGGTTGCTGTTTGAGGTCAAGGATACCGGAATCGGTATGACACCGCAGGAACAGTCCAAACTCTTTAAAAAGTTTGAACAGGCTGACGGCTCGATCTCCAGAAGGTTTGGCGGCAGCGGTCTGGGGCTCTATATCTCATTCAATCTCGCCCAAATGATGGATGGCAGCATCACTGCATCCAGTATCAAGGGGCAAGGGTCCACATTTACGCTGGATGTACCGTACCGGGAAAGTGATGAAATGGTCAGCATCGCAGCCGACGATGAGAGAGCGGTTGCTACGGACATTGATGAGCGTGTATCCGGAATGGTGCTGGTTGTAGAGGATTTACCCGCCTTGCAGCTACTGGAGCGGCGCATACTTGAAGGTATGGGGTTGACCGTAACCACTGCAGATAACGGGGTGCAGGCCGTCAACCTGGCCAGGACTCAACCGTTTGACCTGATTCTGATGGATATGCAGATGCCCGAAATGGATGGGATTGAGGCAACCACCATCTTGAGAAAGGAAGGGATCAATACTCCGGTTGTTGCGCTGACTGCGAACGTGATGCAGAAGCATCGTGATCAGTTTGTCGAGGCAGGCTGTAATGATTTTCTTGAAAAACCAATCGATAAAGAAAAGCTGAGAGTTGTGGTAAACATGTTTCTGCATTGATGCAGAAACAGTGAAATCTGTTGACCTTATATATATGCCTTTCTGGAAAAAGCCTGTCAATAAACAAGAGTGCTGAGTGGTACATGATTAAGGAGGTCAATGGGGCTTGAATAGAGCCTTTTCCATCTCTATTACCACCAGCGGCAGGAAGAAGCTGGACAGTACAATGGGCCACCACTCCGTGGGGAATGGAGCCAGCTTCATCACTTGAGCCACAGCAGGGACGTAGGTGGCGATGCCATGCGTCAACACCCCTAGAGCCACCCCGCCAAGAATCCAGAGATTTCCAACAGGGTTCATGGTGAGTACGGATTGGTTGATCGACCTTGCCGAAATGAGATAACCAACATGCGCCCACATAATGGCCCAAAAGGCTGCGGTTTGGGCTTGCGTCAAAAGTAGGGGATCGATAATTTCGCCATCGACCACTGCGGGAGTACCGTAATGGTAGTAAATGGCAAAGGCCGGTGTAAAAATGGCCAGGCCGACCAGCACCACTCTCCTCATGAAGAGTCCGTCAATAATTTTGACTTCCGGGTCACGCGGGGGGACGGTCAATAGATCTCTGCGCATCTTTTCCATCATCAAGGGCATCGTGTAGAGGATGGAGTCAACCAGATTGATCCACAGGATCTGTACCGGTTCCAGTACGAAACGGGCACCGAAGACGCCAAGCCAGGCAGCGCCCACCAGTGCTCCCAGGATCAGGAGTGATTGGGCAGCGTTTGTTGGCAAGGTGTATAGAATCGCACGACGAATGCTGTCCCACACATGTCGGCCGTGTTCGACCGCCTTCACAATGGTGGCAAAGTTGTCATCCGTAAGAATCATGTTGGATGCCTCCTTTGCAACCTCTGTTCCGGTGACACCCATGGCGACTCCAATGTCTGCAGCCTTGAGAGCCGGGGCATCGTTGACCCCGTCACCTGTCATGGACACAATCTCTCCGTTGGCCTTCAGAGCCTCGGCGATATCCTTTTTATGCTCGGGGGCCACTCGGGCAAAAACTTCTACCGTTTTCACCATCTCTCTCAATGTTTCGAAAGGCATGTCATTGAGATCGGTTCCGGTTACCACCTGCTGTGCGGAAATGCCAAGTTGTGCAGCGATTGCCTGTGCAGTGAGGGGATGGTCGCCGGTGATCATGACGGTACGGACGCCTGCCTTTTTGCACGCCTCGACTGCGCGAATGGCAGAGGGTTTTGGAGGATCAATAATCCCTTGCAGGCCAGCGAAGACCATATCGGTCAGATCTTCGTGAGAGAGATCTTCATGGTCAGCAGGCACCTCCCTGTATGCGAACGCCAGGACGCGCAACGCCTGTTGCGTAAACTCTTCAATGGTACCGTTCACATCACTGGCAGAACACATGTCGACGACCACATCAGCCGCACCTTTGAGGAAAACATAGCGCTTGCCGTTGATTTCAACGAGACGAGCCATGTATTTCCATTTGGAGTCGAACGGAATCGTCTCGATGGTAACGGCTCTCTCTTCAGACAGGTCGGCTTTAATGGCAGCAACCTTGATAGCCGCTTCGGTGGGACTGCCCTGAATCGTGCCATCATTATTGATATGAGCATCATTGCAGTGGAAGCCGATCTGCATCAGTCTGCGAAGATCATGAGTCAGCTCCATAACCTCACCGTTGTGGATAAAGTCGCCTTTCACCCCATAACCGGTACCCGTAATATCGAATACTCGGCCGCCTGCATAGGCCTTGATGACGGACATTTTGTTTTCTGTAAGAGTGCCGGTTTTATCGGAACAAATGCAGGATACTGCCCCAAGGGTCTCGGCGGCTGGCAAGGTTTTCACCAGTGCCTTGTTTCTGGCCATGATGGTGCCTGCCAACGCAAGGATTGCGGTCAGCAGTGCAGGTAGCATTTCCGGAATGGCCGCAACGACAAGCGAAACTGCCCCGAGGAAGCTGTAGGAGGGGGCAAAGCCGAGGTAGAGGCTGTAACCAAAGCCAATGGTGCCTACCAGAATAATCGCCTTGATGAGGGTGTGAATGAATTCACCCATTTTCTTCTGCAAAGGGGTTTGGTTGCCTTCTGCATCAGCAACCATCGTTGCGATTTTCCCAAACTCGGTGTTGCTGCCAGTCTCAATGACGACCGCCTTGGCAGTGCCTTGTACCACGTTGGTACCGGAAAAGCCAAGGTTGAACTGATCACCAGGGACCACATCATTCTCAGTGATTACGTCCGTGTTTTTATGCACCGCATCGGACTCACCGGTCAGGCTGGCTTCATCCACGTGCAGATTGTTCGCAGAGAGAAACCGCACATCGGCCTGAATCTTGTCCCCGGTTCCCAATGCGATGATATCCCCTGGAACCAATTGAGTGGATTGGACCTGGATCTGTTCACCATTACGGGTTACCAGACATTTTGCCACCATCATGCACTTGAGGGCTTCAATGGCGGCATCTGCCTTCTCTCCCTGAATATAGCCAAGGATGGCATTGAGGATGACCACACCAAGGATCACCAGAGTATCTGGAAGCATATGTGCGCCAAAAGCACTCATCGTCCCGGTAATGACAGCGGTCACCAGCAGAATAATGATCATCGGATCGTTAAACTGCTGAAGGAACTTGACCCATTTGGGCGTTTTCTCAAATGCAATTTCGTTTGGCCCGTATTGAGCCTGACGAGACTGCACCTCACCGGTTGATAGGCCGGAACTCTGGTCTACCCTCAGTTTTTCGAGTGCCTCTTGTATACTGAATTGATACCAGTTCATGCTTTACCTTCTTGGTTTACCCCGCCTTATTCACCAAATAACCCATAAAACAAGGAGGCGCGCCCTCTAT
>CAYFOR010000072.1:0-14913 GCA_964344785.1 uncultured Piscirickettsiaceae bacterium | reverse complement strand
AAATATGTGCGAGTCAGCCGTTGAAATGACCGTTTGGTGAATAAGGCGGGTTTATCCGCAACAACTACAAGTATTGCTGACACCAATGTCACGCACCACGTCTTGCATGCTGAACTGTTTGCAGACATTCGTTGAATCACATTCTGCATGATGGAGAGGTGAGTTTGCACAGAAGGTGCTTCTTCACCAATACTAGTGCTCGAACTTGTCATTTCTTTTTCTGCTTCACTGCCCTGCCGATCCATGTCTGCATATTCTTTGCAATATCATTGTATGCATCGTTAGGGTCTGGGACGTAACACTTGATGAACTTCGAAAGTTTCTCTCCACTCCCCTCCAACACAACCTCATCAAATGGGTTCTTTCCTTTCCTTCCATAACCACCAGTTGGACACCTCAATCTATGAATATAGATGCCAAACATTGGTCTACCATCATTCCATGCTTTCGCAATTTCATGCTGAACCCAAGGACGAGTTGATGTCTTCTCACCAATCAACACAATGACACATTGCTTGTATTTCATAGCACCATCAATCCACTTCTCGATTGACTTCTCTCCCCCCCTCTTCACCTTCTCCCACTCATTTGCTGAAACAGGCTCATTTCCCTCCAAGACACCAATATTTCGGATCTGCTGAACCCGCATCACATCATTCTTGTAATGAAAACTAAAAAAGACTGGTTTCCTTGCCACAGACACTCCCCCCTAATTCTTTTTACAAACAAACCCACAATATCTTGGCGTATCCCAAACCTCCCCATACATATCTTGAACCTCTTCAGGAGGGAACACCTCTTCAAAATTATCCACTGTAAATCCTGCTCGTTTTAGGCAATGAAAATATTCTGACAATGGTCTGTGGTGATATGGAACATTGGCAATTGTATTTTCAGGATCTAAGGAAATGGAAAATGAGACTTCTTTTTGCATCTCCTCCATATACTTGTACTCCGAACCAAAGAACCCTTTGTACTCGTTATAAAAGCATGGATGCGGAATTGAGAAAACAAAATGTCCACCACTACCCATATGTCTAGAGACTGAGATTAGGAACTCAAATACATTATCAACCGCTTGAAGCACCATGTTTGAGACAACCACATCAAATCTTGATGAAACTGCCAAATCATATGAAGAGCAATTGATCAGGTTCACTCCAGTATCCTCCAATACCTCAGCAGCGATATTGAACATACCATTTGATGGTTCAATTGCGGTCATCTGCTCGACATGCTCTGCAAGATCCTTTGACAGGTGCCCTGTACCAGCGCCTACCTCTAAAACAGAACCAGGACTTACAGCAAGAACCGTTTGTCTAACCCATGGTTTAAAGACCAGATTAAAGGTTAAGTCATCTCCTGACTCAATTTGCCTCTTTCGTAGAACCGCCGAATCACACCATCTATGATGATTCATTTGTTTGTATCTTTGACTTCCTGATTATGTCTTTCGCTAACGCTATGATCTGAGGACCTGAATTATTATCAAAGATTGTGATTTCATGATCAGGATGAACTCCTCGTGCAATAGCAAGTTTCTCTGCCCCTGCTCGATCATTATTGATCAGAGTAAATCTCGCTTCAGGAGCAAAGTTGTCACCAGTTACAAAGAAATTAGCACCGCTTAGACTATCCTTGAGGTCAACCGACACTTCTGCTGGCGTAATCACTTCGATGTTTATGCCTGATTCGATTTTTCTTTGCAACGTCGACAACAGGTCAGACTGATTGGTTAACCATGAAAGTCTATTGCTTACAATAGTTGCGCTAGTTCCTGCAGATAGGAACTGCTCCATAAAAATCAGAGTATCACTTGTTTTTTTATCAGTTTGCACATCAGGAAGGTACTTCAACCCCTTTCTTGCAACTGCAAATATGATGGCAAGGACTTCAACAATGAATGTAGTCACTAACCACTCAAGCAAAGGAAAATCATCTAAGGTTTTCCCTTCACTCCACATGCTCCAAAGACCAAACAACGTGATGAGCGCTGTCAAAAGAGTGATGAGCAAGAACACATAATAGGTGTTCTTTATCAGATTGTTCATAAAGACTTCCCTATCTAATCAAGGTGCTTCTTGATACTTGACCGCAAGTTCCACCATTCACATGTCTCAGTCATTCTATAAGAGCAGTAGTATGGATCATCACACCCATACTGTTTGAAGCATTTTTTTGCCTTCAAAGCACCATCAAGCAACTTGTTGACGATCTCTTTATGAACAACACTAGATGCTCGGTTACCGCCTATTGTGGTGATACCATCATCAACTTCATCAAGTTTTTTGAAGATTTTCCTGATTTGAATTTGATCATCTAATTTTTCAAACTCATTCGGTTTTCCATCTCTTTTTGTGATCCGCAAAGCAGCGATTTCTGGGTCTAGATCAATCACAAAAACAGCATCAGGTTCCATTGCTGTTTTTCGAACTTTCCGCTCAAGTTCCTCCACATCCGCACTGCGTATCCCTTGATAGGCAATCGTTGAATAGAAATATCGATCCAGAATGACTATCTGACCATCAGACAAAGCAGGTATCACCTTCTGTTCAAGATGCTCTTCTCTATCTTTGATGAATGCCTCAAGTTCCTCCTCAAGAGAGAGGCGCCCTGTCACTGCGGTTGCTCTAATCTTTGCCCCCCAAACACCATCAGTCGGTTCTTTTGAAGTCAAAACTGTTTGACCTACTGAACGCAACAAATCACTCAGCATGTTGACTTGCGTTGTTTTTCCTGCACCGTCTATGCCATCAACAACAATCAACACACCATTGTTTTCATTTAGAATCATTGTGTTATTAACATTGGTGTTTTTTGCTCCCCTGTATAAATGCGGATTCTAACACGTTACAAAGCAAATGCAGCATCCCTACTGCACCTACCCAAAACTCCCGATATAAATATCTCTAACACAGACAAATCAGGAGCAAACATGTTTTTCATCTTAGAGAAATCGCTACAAGAAGAATTTGTGCAATCGTGCCACAACAGAGATCTCGACCCCGACACTACACTAGATCAGATTGTCAGATCGTATCTGGATCAGGTCACCAGTATGAAGTAACGGATGAATTTTCTCTGCTCTTCAATCTTCTCATTTTCATCTTTCAACCATTTGTTACTTCGAAGAAAGTTATAGATCTTTTTCCACTCACTACGGTCGAATGCCTGTCTTCTTCTCGAACCAGTATCCAAGTGTGGAAACTCTGGTAACCGTGTCTGGGGAACATAACATCTACGAATTGCATATCGATAAACAGATCGAATCGTGTTCTTCTCATTCGCAAGGGTGCTGTTCACCACATTGGGATGCTTTTCTCTTCTGAAAAGGTAGTACCCGTCCCACTTCTCGTTGGGAATATCAGTGATCTTTGTCTTCTCACCGACAAATTCAAGCAGGTGTTTGGTTTGAGAACGAATCGTTACCCATCTTCCCTCCGTTTTGTTGATTCCAATTTCCTTTTTCTTCTCTGCAAGGAACTCATCAACAACCTGCTTCATATCCACAGAAAAAACAGGTTATTTGTTTCTTAGTTTTGCATGGGTATCCAGATAGAGTTCTCGACCAACATTAATTGCCTCTTCAAGGTTTCTGGTTCGTGTTGATCGACGAAGGTACTCCTGTTCTTCACGAACCCACATCTGAAATTGCCATACATTTCCACTTGGTGGAGTCCTGAAAAGGAGTGCTTCTCCATCATAAAGTGGATGTTCTGCTGTGCGTATCTTCTTCTTATTTTTACGCTTTCTTTTCTTTTTTTGCAGGATTCGACGATTGAGTTGGAGTCGTAGACATTTGTTTCCCAAATCTTTGTAAAGAAATTTTACAACTTACTGAAAATACAGTAAGTTGCTATACTACTTACAAAGTTTGTAACATGAAAATCACTTAATTATTAGTGACTTATTAAAAAACAACTACTCCCACTCTATCGTTGCAGGCGGCTTTCCGGAGATATCATAAGAAACCCTAGATATTCCATTGATCTCATTAATTATTCTTGTTGATACCTTGTCCAGGAAATCATAGGGAAGGTGCGCCCAGCGGGCCGTCATGAAATCGATCGTCTCGACCGCACGCAGGGCCACCACATAATCGTACTGACGGTTATCCCCCATCACCCCAACGGAGCGGACCGGCAGAAAGACCACAAAGGCCTGACTCACCGCATCGTAGAGATCGGCAGCACGCAACTCCGAGATGAAGATATCATCCGCCCGGCGCAGCAGATCGACATACTCCTTTTTCACCTCACCCAGAATTCGTACGCCAAGGCCGGGGCCGGGGAATGGATGTCGATAGACCATCTCGGACGGCAACCCCAGTTCGATACCGATCTTGCGCACCTCATCCTTGAACAGCTCGCGCAGCGGTTCCAGCAGCTTCAATTTCATATCTTCAGGCAGGCCACCCACATTGTGATGGGATTTGATTACCTTCGCCTTGCCCGATTTTGCTCCTGCCGACTCGATCACATCAGGATAGATCGTTCCCTGTGCCAGCCACTTCACATTGGTCAATTTGCCCGACTCCTCATCGAACACCTCGATGAAGGTGTGACCGATAATCTTGCGCTTCTTCTCCGGGTCGGTCTCTCCTTTCAGTGCACCCAGAAAACGCCCCTCGGCATCCACCCGGATCACCCGAATGCCCATATGCCGGGCGAACATGGCCATCACCTGATCCCCCTCATGGAGACGCAGCAGGCCATTGTCGACAAAAACACAGGTGAGCTGGTCGCCAATGGCACGGTGCAGCAACGCCGCAACCACCGATGAGTCGACCCCGCCGGAGAGCCCCAGCAGTACCTCCTCATCACCCACCTGCTGGCGGATCTGTTCGATGTTCTCTTCAATGATATTGGCTGGATTCCACAGTGCCTCGCAGCCGCAGATCTGATGTACGAAACGGTCCAGAATGCGCTGTCCCTGGCGGGTGTGGGTCACCTCCGGATGAAACTGAACCCCATAATAGTGGCGTTCTTCATCGGCCATACCAGCCAGTGGTGCATTATCGGTAGAGGCCATCACCGCGAACCCTTCCGGCAGCTCCGCCACCCGGTCACCATGACTCATCCAGACGTCGAGCAAACCATACCCCTCGGGAGAGGTGTGATCCTCAATATCCCGCAACAGTGCGGTATGTCCACGCGCCCGCACCTGCGCATACCCATATTCACGGTGATCCGCCGACTCGGTCTGGCCGCCGAGCTGGGCCGCCATCGTCTGCATCCCGTAACAGATCCCCAGCAGTGGTACGCCCAAATCGAAGATCACGGTAGGGGCCAGTGGAGACTCTGATTCCGTGGTCGATTCAGGCCCGCCCGAGAGGATCACCCCACTGGGTGCAAATGCACGAATCGCCTCTTCAGTCATGTCGAAGGGGTGAAGCTCACAATAGACCCCCGCTTCACGCACACGACGGGCAATCAGTTGTGTGTACTGGGAACCAAAATCGAGGATCAGAATCCGGTCGTGATGAATGTCTCGGGTAGTCATGAAACGGCTCCTAACGGTTCTTGGGATGTTATTTCGTCAACTTGCTCTTGGCACACTACACCCGGTAGTTGGGCGCCTCCTTGGTGATGCTGACATCATGGACATGGCTCTCCACCATACCGGCACCGGTCACCTGTACAAATTCAGGCTTGGTGCGCATCTCATCAAGATTGGAACAGCCGGTATACCCCATACTGGAACGCAGGCCACCCATCATCTGATGGACGATTGCAGCCATCGGCCCCTTGTAGGGAACCCGGCCCTCGATCCCTTCCGGTACCAGCTTCTCGACATTGCCACTGTTCTCCTGGAAGTAACGGTCACTGGAACCCTTCTGCATTGCACCCAGTGATCCCATTCCACGGTAGGATTTGTAGGAACGCCCCTGGTAGAGTTCAACCTCTCCAGGTGCCTCTTCGGTACCGGCCAGCATCCCGCCCACCATGATCGAGTGCGCACCGGCGACGATCGCCTTGGCCATGTCACCCGAGTAACGGATACCCCCATCGGCAATGGCGGGAACACCACTTCCTTCCAGCGCCTTGACCACATTGGAGACCGCCGTGATCTGCGGCACACCGACACCAGCCACAATTCGGGTGGTACAGATTGAGCCGGGTCCGATTCCGACCTTGACCCCATCGGCACCTGCCTTCACCAGGTCCAGCGCGGCATTGCCGGTTGCGATGTTTCCACCAATGACCTGCACCTGGGGGAAGTTCTGCTTGACCCACTGTACCCGGTCAAGCACCCCCTGGGAGTGCCCATGTGCGGTATCCACCACAATCACGTCGACACCGGCATCCACCAGTGCAGTTACCCGCTCTTCCGTATCGGCACCGGTTCCGACGGCCGCGCCCACCCGCAACCGCTCCTGCTGGTCCTTGCAGGCGTTGGGTTTGTCGGTTGCCGCCTGGATATCCTTGACCGTAATCATCCCTCGCAGTTCAAAGTCGTCATTGACCACCAGCACCTTCTCGATACGATGGGCGTGCAGCAACTCCTTGGCCTGCTCCTTGGTGGCCCCTTCCTCCACTGTCACCAGTCGATCCTTGGGCGTCATCACCTCGGTGACCGGTGCATCGAGACGCTCTTCAAAACGGAGGTCGCGACTGGTGACAATACCGACCAGATCATTTCCATCCACCACCGGCAGCCCCGATATCCCGTACTTGCGAGTCAACTCCGTCACCTCGCGCACGGTCGAGCTGGAGGAGATCGTGACCGGGTCGGTTACGATACCACTCTCAAACCGCTTCACCTTCAGCACTTCGCGTGCCTGCTGCTTGACACTCAGATTCTTGTGGACAATTCCAATCCCACCCTCTTGTGCCAACGCGATGGCAAGACGGGACTCCGTAACGGTATCCATCGCCGCAGAGATCAGCGGAATATTGAGATCAATCTCACGCGTCAGGCGGGTTTTCAGGGAGACCTGAGCCGGAACCACTGTGGAGTGAGCGGGAACCAGAAGAACATCATCGAAGGTAAGGGCTTGCTCGGCAAGACGCATGGCATACTCCAGAATATCGAAAAAAACGAGGCGCGGATTATAACCGATCAACCTCTTTAAAACTGTCACACAGACCCAATTATGGAGAAAATATGGTCATTGAACTCAGCGTGAGAGTATTGGTCTATAATTCATGAGCGCATGAATATCAGGAGTCAGTTATGAAACGATCCCCTCTTCGTACCACTGTACCTTTACTTTTCGCTGCAGCCGCTATCGCTGCACCACTTCAAACCGCTGTTGCAGAGTCATTTACAGACTGGGCCTCGGTTGTCCGTGTCGAGCCGATCGAGCAGCGCTACACGGTGCGCCGTCCGGTGGAGAAATGTTGGATGGAGACCGTTCGGGTCGAGCGTTCCGGCACTTCCGACGGCAGCTATACCAACGAGTTGCTTGGCGGCCTGTTGGGTGGTGTGGCAGGCAACCAGTTCGGCAAGGGAACCGGCAAGGATGTGATGACACTGGCGGGGGCTGCACTGGGTGCATCCATTGCCAATGATCAGGAGAGACGCTACTCGGCTCCGCAGTCGGGAGGCCGCTATAAGGAGGTCGAGCGTTGCGAAACCGTCTACGAAACCGAGGAGAAGAGCGAATTCTCCCACTATCGTGTCAGCTATCGCTATAACGGCCACACCTTCACGACCAAGATGGACCAACGGCCTGCGGATGCCATCCGGGTCAGTATATCGGTATCCCCTCATCAATAACGGCAACCCCGAACAGAAAATTCTGACAGTCTCCCAGCTCAATCGGGAGAGCCGTTTCCTACTGGAGAAACACCTCTCCACCCTCTGGGTGGAAGGTGAAATTTCCAATCTGTCACGCCCGGCCTCCGGCCACATCTACTTCACCCTGAAGGATGAAGGGGCGCAGATCCGTTGTGCAATGTTCCGCAACCGGCTGCAACGGCTCCGTTTTCGCCCGGAGAATGGACAGCAGGTACAGATTCGTGGAACCGTCAGCCTCTACGAGGCACGTGGTGATTACCAGTTGATTGCCGAGCATATCCGTGAAGGTGGCGAAGGAGCGCTGCGACGCAGTTACGAACGGTTGAAGAAACGACTGCAACAGGAAGGGCTCTTCAATGAAGATCTCAAGCAGCCCCTGCCTGCCATTCCCGGACGGCTTGGCATCATCACCTCACCCAGTGGGGCCGCCATCCACGACATCCTGTCGGTACTGCAGCGCCGTTTTCCATCACTGCCCATTACTATCTATCCCACTGCCGTGCAGGGCGAAGGGGCCGCCCAGAAGATCGTCACGGCCATCGGTCTCGCCGAGCAACGCCAGGAGTGTGATCTGCTGATTCTGGCGCGGGGCGGTGGCTCAATGGAAGATCTCTGGAGCTTCAACGAGCCGGAGGTCGCCTATGCGATCCACCAGGCAACCATACCGATGGTCTCTGCAGTCGGTCATGAGACCGACTTCACCATTGCCGACCACGTTGCCGATCTGCGTGCGCCAACCCCCTCTGCAGCGGCCGAGACCATCTCTCCCGATCAACGGCAGTGGCTGGATGGGCTGGAGCAATTCGAACAGCAGCTGACCCGAGGCGTGGCACGCCGACTCCAGCAATATACACTTCGGCTCGATTCACTGCAGCGGCAGTTGCGTCACCCGCGGGAACGTTTCCGACAGCTGTTTCAGCGTCTGGATGAGTTTGAACAACGACTGTTACGTGCGCAACAGTGGTCCCTGGAGCGCCATGGAAAACGGCTGCAGCAGCTCCGACTCAGGCTGGAGCACCACGCCCCAAGAGAGCGTATCGCCCACCATCGACACTGCCTGCAGAGCCACCAACAACAGATCATGCATACAATGCGCCACAGGATTTCCCAGCATCAGCAGCAGTTGTCGCAGCTCTCGCACACGCTGGACGCGCTCAGCCCACTCGCTGTACTGGGTCGCGGTTACAGCATCACCTTCAATGCCGAGAAAAAGGTGATTCAGAGTCGTTCAGAGGTCAGCCCCGGCGACACCGTCGAGACACGGCTGAACGATGGCTCGATTCTGAGTCAGGTGCTCTCTTCGGACGACAGCTGAGTCACGGCCTGCAGCAGTGCCTCCGGCGCCACCGGATTGGTCATCACCCGGTCGACAGGGAAACGTTCCATCACCTGTTGCAGATAGGCCTCATCCTCACGATTGTAGATCACGATCTTGCCGGTCGAAGGCAGCTTGCGTTGCAGATGGGCCAGCATCGACTCCAGGTTGCTGACTCGATCACGAAAGGCCGGTTCATGGAAAAACTCGGCGATCACCACGTTCGGTCGGTTCCGTTTCAGCCAGCTGATCGCCTTGCGCATCTGATGTTCAACCCTCAGATCGACTGAAGCGGACTGCAACTCCCGGATCAGCTCGGGGTAGACCCCGTACTCGATCACGAAGAGGACCTTCTGTTCATTTTTTCCGCCCATCTAGTCGTCCATCTCCACGAGCCGACCGGAACTAGCCATCCGCCAGCGCATAGATACCGGGCATGTTTCTGAGATACCCCTTGTAGTCCATGCCGAAGCCGAAGACATAGCGGTCAGGAACCGTCAGCGCATTATAGTCGGAAGGCGGCGCCATCTTTCGATCATGCAGCTTGGTCACCAGGGTGACCGTAATGACCTCTTTCGCTCCCTGTTGAAACGCCCACTCCTGTAGCGCCTTCAGCGTTCCCCCCTCATCATGAATATCATCCACCAGCACGACCGTCCGATCCTGCAGTGCAATCCGGGGGCGGGCAATCCACTCCAGCGCACCGCCGGTCAATGCTCTTCCGTAGCGGGTCGCATGGACATAATCGATCTGCATCGGAAAATGGAGGCGGGTCAACAGATAGCCCATTGGAACCACTGCCCCATTCATCACCGTCAACAATAGTGGATGCGTCTCTTCAAGGCGCTCACTCAAGTCAGATGCCAGTTGATCCAGCGCCTGCTCAACCTGTTGTTGACTCCAGAGGCACTCCGCCTCCCGCCGGACCTGTTCAACCTCATCGAGGGATACGGTCATATCTCCATCTCCATGGTATGTGTCTCCTGAAGCAAATGAGTCCGTTCAACGGCTTGTCGCCACTGGTGACTCTCTCTCAACTTTTCACGATCCACCCAGCGATTTCCATGCAGCCGCATCAACCGCGCAGTAAGCAGTGGATCCTTCGTTTCAGGAAGTGACTCCAGTACTGCAATGGCCTCGGCACGATGGTTACAGACCAGCACCATATCACAACCTGCCTCCAGTGCTGCCGCCGCACGTTGTGGAGGATCCCCAAAGGATGCAGCCCCTTCCATTGTGAGATCGTCGCTGAAGATTGCACCACTGAACCCCAGCCGCTCACGCAGGATACTTTTCAGCCAGAATGGTGAAAAACCGGCGGGTCGTTCCGAGTCAACCGCCCGATAATAGATGTGAGCCGGCATGATTCCTTCAAGACCATAGGCAACCATTCTGGCAAACGGAACCAGATCATCACCTTCGATATCGGCGTAGTCACGCTCATCCACCGGAACCTCGGTGTGTGAATCTGCCGCCACACCACCATGGCCTGGAAAGTGTTTTCCGACAGCCCCCATCCCTGCCAGATGCATCCCCCGCATGTAGCTCCGTGCCAAAACCGAGACGACCTCCGGGTTACGGTGGAGTGAGCGGCTCCCGATCACGCCACTGACCCCGTGGGCAAGATCCAGCACCGGTGCGAAGCTGAAATCAACGCCACAGCTTGCAAGCTCACTCGCCATCAGCCAACCACAGGACTCGATCTCCCGTTGTGCCCGCTCAGGCTCCTGGTCATAGAGTTCACCGAAACGCCGCATCGGTGGTAACTCGGTAAACCCTTCACGGAAACGTTGCACCCGCCCACCTTCCTGATCTACTGCAATCAGCAGCGGTGGTGAAGTTCGGATCTGATGGATCTGATGACAGAGTTCAGAGAGCTGTTCGGGCGATTGATAGTTTCGGCTAAAGAGAATCACCCCGCCCACACGTGGGTCGGCCAATAGCGCCCGCTCCTCGTCAGTGAGTTCCAGCCCATCCAGATCCAGCATCAATGGTCCCAGACTCATCATCTACTCCCTGATATTGACCTCGGCACCCGTCGGTACCTGATCAAACAGTGCAATCAGATCGGAATTCCGCATGCGGATACAACCATGTGAGCGGGCCTCGCCAACCGGCTCACTGTCTGGCGTTCCATGGATATAGATCAATCGCCTCAGGGTATCGACCGGCCCACCACGATTGAACCCCGGCTCATCACCACTCAACCAGAGAATACGGCTCAGAATCCAGTCCCGTTGCGGATGATCCTGTGCGAGTGCTTCCGAGTAAACCTCACCGGTTGGCCTGCGACCGACAAACACGGTACCCTCGGCACAACCATCACCGATCCTGATTCGAACATGGTGGCGTCCCCGTGGCGTGCAGCCGCTGCCATTCTGCTCTCCAACACCGTTCAGTGCGGTCGAGACCGGAAATCGGCTGACCACCGCCCCTGCGTGATAGAGTGTGAGCTGCTGACTGGATACCGAGATATTGATCAACGTCAATCCCGGAAATTATTGAACTGCAACGGTACGGAGAATTCCTCCTCTCTCAGCAACGCCATCACCTGTTGCAGGTCATCCCGCTTCTTGCCGGTCACCCGGACCTTCTCTCCCTGGATGGCCGACTGCACCTTGATCTTGGACTGCTTGATCTGTTTGACAATCTGTTTGGCCGTTGCGGTATCAATCCCCTGAACCAGTTTGATCGGCTGTCTCGCCTCGCTGACATTGGTCTCGATCTCTCCCGGCTGCAGCGCATTGGCATCCACTCCACGCTTGGCCATCCTCGTTCTCAGGATATCCATCACCTGCCCCAGTTGGAACTCATTATCTGCCTTGATCGACAACCCGCCTTCCTCCTCGGCAACCGCAGCACCGGTCCCCTTGAGGTCAAAACGGTTACCGATTTCCCGGTTGGTCTGATCAACGGCATTGGTCACCTCATGAAGGTCGACCTCGGATACGGTATCAAATGATGGCATCTGTTCTCCTTAACTTATCATTCCTTGATTCCGACGAATCACCACAACGGCGGAGTGTACTATAGCTATCGCCCCTTGCGAGGCCGCTTCTTCTTCACCTTTGCCATCTTTCCCCCCTGCGACTTATCTGCTCCCTGTTTTGCGCTCTTTTGTGAAGAGGCCGGTGCGCCTTTCCGCTTCCCTCGTTTCTTCTTTCCCTGTTTTTTCTTTTTCTGCTTCTTCTCTTTCCTGGGGTCATGCAGCAACGCCGAAGGCGGCAGCTGTTTGCGCTCGACCAATACAAAATCAATCTTGCGCTCATCCAGATCGACCCGGGCCACCTGAACCGAAACAGCATCTCCGAGACGATAACGAATGCCCGACTGCTCGCCACTGAGCTGGTGGCGTACCGGATCAAAATGGTAATAGTCGTTTTTCAGCGCCGTGATGTGGATCAGGCCGTCGACAAAGATCTCGTCCAGTGTCACGAAGAGCCCAAATCCGGTCACCCCGCTGATTACCCCAGAGTAGGTTTCACCTACGTGATCCACCATGTACTCACACTTGAGCCACTCGGTGACGTCACGTGTCGCATCATCGGCACGCCGCTCCGTACTGGAACATTGGTCTCCCAGTCGGACCATCTCTTCCTTGCTGTAATGGAATGTATCCGCCTTGCCCTCATCCAGCAGGTGACCAATCCCGCGGTGGACCAGCAGGTCGGGATAACGGCGAATGGGTGAGGTAAAGTGGGCATAGTGTTCATGCGCCAGACCAAAGTGTCCCACTGCCTGCGGCGAGTAGACGGCCCGATTGAGGCTGCGCAGCATCACGGTCTGAATCAGATTGAACTCAGGTCGCTTCCGTGCCTGATTCAATACGTTGGCGTAGTGCCCCGGCTGGGGTGAATCACCACCTTCCAGGGTAAGCCCGAACTCGCGCAGAAAACTGCGCACCTCATCCAGACGCTCTGCAGCGGGCTGTTCATGGATACGATAGAGCGCTGCAATTCGGTTGCGCTTGAGATGTCTGGCCGCGCAGACATTGGCCGCAATCATGAACTCCTCGATCATCCTGTGTGCATCATTGCGTACCGTTGGCACGATGCGGTCGATCTTTTTCCCCTCACCAAAGAGGATCCGGGTCTCTACCGTCTCAAAGTCGATCGCCCCGCGTATCGCACGCGCCTCGGCCAGCACTTGATAGAGCTGATGCAACTGCTGCAGCAGTGGCAGATGATCCCGATATTTCTGATCCAACTGATCGAATCGGCCCGCCAGTGCATCGGCGACCTCATCATAGATCATCCGTGCAGCGGAATGCATCACCGCACGATAGAACTTGGAGCGAAGCACCCGGCCGCTACGTTCAATCTGCATCTCACAGACCATGCAGAGCCGGTCCACATGCGGGTTGAGCGAGCAGAGTCCATTGGAGAGCGACTCCGGCAGCATCGGCACCACATGCCCCGGAAAGTAGACCGAATTTCCTCTTTTCACCGCCTCCACATCAAGTGGACTGCCCGGCTCCACATAGTGAGAGACATCGGCAATGGCCACCAGCAGGCGCCACCCTTTGGGGGTTGGACTGCAGTAGACCGCATCATCAAAATCTCTGGCATCGGCCCCATCGATCGTGACCAGCGGAAGGTCACGCAGATCCTTTCGGTCTGCCTTGTCGGTCTCTACAACCGTTGCCGGAATGGCAGCCGCCTGTCGTTCTACCGCCTCCGGCCAGACATGAGGAACCTCAAAGGCGCGAATGGCAATATCGATCTCCATTCCCGGCGCCATGTGGTCTCCCAGCACCTCTACAACACGCCCAATGGGCGCACTATGCCTGGATGGCTGTTCAACCAGCTCCACCAGCACGATCTGATTATCCGACACGCCACCGGCCAGCTCCTGAGGCACCAGAATCTCATGATTGATCCGCTTGTTATTGGGGACCACCACGCCGACTCCGCGCTCGAAGATGTAGCGCCCCACAACCTGCCGGATACCACGTTCCAGCACTTCAACCAGTTGCCCTTCCCGCTTGCCACGGCGATTCACCCCGACAATGGAGACCAGCACCCGGTCTCCATCCATCACCGAACGCATCTGTTTGGCATGGAGGAATACATCCTCGCCCCCCTCATCCGGGGTGACAAAGCCAAAGCCATCCGGATGCCCCTGTACACGCCCCCGCACCAGATCCATCCTGGTGATCAGGCCGTAGGTACGACGACGATTTCTGGCAATCTGGCCATCACGTACCATCGCATTGAGACGGCGCCGCAGCCCCTCTTCCCGCTCGGCATCCTCCTGATATCCGAAGTGGGCCAGCATCTCATCCAGCGTCTGGGGCGTTTCCGCCGACTCCAGCCGTTGCAGGATCTCTTCTCTCGTCGCTACCGGAGTAGCGTATTGACGATCACTGTTCTGTTTCAATGAAATTCCTTTTTCTCTCTATCTCTATCCTGCAGAACGCCTGGTACCACAGCCTGTCTGAAAACACTTTCCCGACGCCTATTCAAACAGGGCCAGTATCTGTTGATCAGTGAATGGTTTGCGAATCATACGGTAGCCATCAGGAAGAGTCTCCCTAATCTGCTCATTTTCATACTCGGTGTAGGCCGATACGAAAATAATGTTGATCCGGGGATCTTTCTCACGCAGACGCCTGGCGGTCTCCAGGCCGTCAATACCGGGAGGCATACGCATATCAAGCAGTGCATGAGTAAATGGTCCCCCACTTTCAATGGCTGACTCGGCAACACGCACCACATCCAAACCCTGGGAACAGAACTCGATCCGGTACGGCGGCTCGCCCTCGGTTTCGCCTTCTCGACCTACAAGAGAAAGAATATCACTCAATCACTGGTGTCCCAACGTTACAGGCCAAAAACTCATTTGACTGCATAAAA
>CAYFOR010000071.1:0-14980 GCA_964344785.1 uncultured Piscirickettsiaceae bacterium | reverse complement strand
GACGTCATCAATAACCAATTGAATTTATTCGATTAAACGTTGGGACACCAGTGTTAAAAAATATAAATAACATATTGATTATTGGTTTTATATTAAGGTCGGCCGATAGCAAGGTGGAACCGGATAGCGGCCTGTTTTCAGATGTAGTGGATGAAAAAGTTGATTTTTCATAAATCAGACCATACTAATATCCACTGACTTCCACCGTTTGCAGAAGACAAGAGGCTATTGATGAAACGTATTTTTCTTTTCCTGATGACCAATCTGGCCATCGTCGTTGTATTGAGTATTTCGTTGCGATTGCTCGGTTTTGAATCGATTCTGGATCAACAGGGGATTGGACTCGATATCAACAGTCTGGCGCTGTTTGCGGCCGTATTCGGGTTTGGTGGCGCGTTTTTTTCACTGATGATCTCCAAATGGAGTGCGAAGCGGATGATGGGGGTTCGGATCATCGAGCAGCCCTCCACCACCGAGGAGCGGTGGCTGATGGATACGGTTGCCAGACAGGCGCAGCGGGCAGGTATCGGAATGCCGGAGGTCGGCATCTACGAAGGGGCGGAGTTGAACGCCTTCGCCACCGGCGCCAGTCGCAACAACGCACTGGTCGCGGTCAGTCGCGGGCTGTTGCGTTCGATGACCAGGGATGAGGTCGAGGCGGTGCTTGGGCATGAGGTGAGCCATGTGGCCAATGGGGATATGGTGACATTGGCATTGATTCAGGGGGTGGTGAACACCTTTGTGATCTTCCTCTCCCGGGTGATCGGCCATCTGGTGGACCGGGTCGTTTTCAAGACGCAGCGGGGGCACGGTCCGGCCTTCTGGGTTACTACCATCATTGCCGAATTGGTGCTGGGCATCCTCGCCAGTATGGTTGTGATGTGGTTCAGCCGCCAACGGGAGTATCGCGCCGATGCCGGTGGGGCCAGTCTGTCGGAGCGGCGCAAAATGATTGCAGCCCTGCAGCGGCTTGGGGGGCAGCAACAGGTGGATCTGCCCGATCAGATGGCCGCATTCGGCATCTCCGGCAAAGTGCGTAGCCTGTTCAGCTCACACCCGCCGATTGAAGAGCGAATCCGTAGGCTTTCGGAATCTGCATGACATAACGGACTGTTCAGACAGCAGCTGTTCTGACGGGCGGATCGCCCATTCAGAGCATCTTTCTCATTGCAGAGTCTCTTTGCGAATTACAGAGAAAAAATGATTTTGGGCGTGAGGAGAAACTGGAGTGTCTTCTAGTGGAAATTTAGCTATGTGCTACCATATGTGTACACAAATATCATGTGGGAGTATTTCATGCAGTCCGTTGACACATTTACAATTCGTGATTTGAGAGAAAGGACAGGTGACTTGGCGCGTGATGCTGAAAATGGTCGCCTATCGTTGATTACGAAACATGGACGCCCTCTGTTTCTGGCTCTGCCATTTACTCAAGAGCTTCTGGAGAAAGGAGTGGGGTTTGCTCTGGCCATGCAACTGTTCAGTGAGGGTACAGTGACTGCTGCAAGAGCAGCAAAAATCGCAGCGCTTCCACTGGCGGATTTTTTGTCTGATGTCAGCATGTTGGATCTACCTGTAGTTGACTATGATCCTGACGAGATCAGCGGGGAGCTGGATCGACTGGATGAGTGAGAAAGTTGTCGTTGCAGATTCTGGTCTACTCATCGCACTGGCAATCATCGATCACCTCTCCCTGCTGAGTCAGCTATTTTCTCAAGTGATTCTTCCTGAAGAGGTATTCAAGGAGTGTACTGTAAAGCCGGAAATGACAGGGGCAATGAAGATTGCAACCGCAGTGAAGAGAGGAGACTTTGCTGTTGTTCCGGTAACCGCTTCTGATCAGTTGAACTCACTGTCCAGAGTTCTTGATGATGGGGAAGCGGCTGCCATCACCTTGGCAGAAGAACATCAATCACTCCTTTTAATTGATGAACGTAAAGGCAGGAAAGTAGCCTCTGCAAAAGGGCTTCGGATCATTGGTACGGGAGCAATTCTGGTACAGGCTAAACGTAAAGGGATGATTTCAGAAGTACAGCCACTACTGGATACGCTTCAACACCATGGGTATCGTCTGTCGCTTCCGCTGTATCGTCGTTTGATCGAACTGGCAGGTGAACGTTGATGATCATTCAGTTGTGATATGAGTCCCATCTGATCCATTGTCGTGAGGGCTGATTGTGGATATCTGGGCGTCAGGGGAGACTCAACCGCTCAACGCAGTGCAGATAGGCCTGCTCATCCGGGGGGAGCCCTGCACGTTGTCCATGCCATAGCGCCTCCCCCAGGCACTCCATGATCTGGTGTTCGGTGGCGTGACCATCTCCGGTAAGCTGCAGTAGTCTCTGGACGGCCGCACGGATACCGGGTGGGCGATCCGTGGAGAGCTGTTCCCGAATGGTAAGGTGCATCCCCATATGGAGGAAGGGGTTGCTCTCTCCCATCTCCGGAGTCCACTCCCGATCCAGCGTGGTCTCCTCTTTCTCCAGCAGCGGGTGATACTCAGGGTGCGCCTCAATCACCTCGACAACCTGCAGTTCCAGCGGCTCCAGCGGAGTTCCGCTACGGTGTTTTTCCCATGCCTGCAGGTAGAAACGTCGGATCTCTTCTCTGTTTTGGGTAAAGAACATGGGGCTCTATTCGATGACAGGCGGGTTGAGATCAGTGCTTTTCTCTGTATTCGCAAAGGTCGGCGATGCAGCATTCTCCACACTTTGGCTTGCGGGCGATGCAGGTGTATCGCCCATGCAGAATCAGCAGGTGGTGGGCATCCATCCGGTACGTTTGGGGTACAAATTTCAGCAGCTTCTGTTCGACCTCCTGTACATTTTTTCCAGGGGCGATACGGGTACGGTTGGAGACCCGGAAGATATGGGTATCCACCGCAATGGTGGGGTGTCCAAAGGCGGTATTGAGGATCACATTGGCCGTTTTGCGGCCAACCCCCGGCAGTGACTCCAGTGCCTGCCTCTCCTCGGGAACCTGGTCATCATACTGCTCATGCAGGATACGGGCAGTCTGGATCAGATGTTTTGCCTTGCTGTTGAACAGCCCGATGGTCTTGATATAGGACTTCAGCCCCTCTTCCCCCAGTTCCAGAATGGCCTTGGGGGTGTTGGCAACCGGAAACAGTCTGGCAGTCGCCTTGTTGACACCCACATCGGTGGCCTGCGCCGAGAGCAGTACCGCGGCCAGCAGCTCGAACGGGGTGGAGTAGTTCAGCTCTGTGGTCGGTTCAGGAATCGCCTCGGCAAGACGGGCGAAAATCTGCTCACGGATGGCCTTGTTCATCATTCTGTCCAGACCCGGATCAGGTTGCGGCCTCCAGCGCGGCCGCATGTTCCATCTCGTCAGTGGCCTTTTTCTGTGCCTGTATGGACTCGTCGATACGGTTCTTTGCGGCGATGATCAACCCCAGGGCGATGAAGGCACCCGGCGGCAGAATGGCGAGCAGAAAGCCCCGGTACTCCTCAATCAGGGTGATGGTCATCCACTCTGCACCCTCTCCGAACATCAGCTCGGACTGGGCAAACAGTGTACCGAAGCCGAAGATCTCACGTAGCCCCCCCAACAGCATCAGCAGCAGGGTGAAGCCGATACCCATACTGAGCGCATCGACCAGTGAGGGGAACCAGTGGTTGCGACTGGCGAACGATTCGGCACGCCCGATGATGGCGCAGTTGGTCACGATCAATGGAATGAAGATCCCCAGTACCAGATAGAGCTCGTAGAACCAGGCATTCATTGCCAGCTCGATGCCGGTAACGGTACAGGCGATGATCAGAACAAAGACCGGAATCCGGATCTCCTTCGAGATGGTGTTGCGGATGGAGGAGACCATCAGGTTGGAGATGATCAGTGTGAGTGTGGTTGCCAGTCCCAGTCCCAGACCATTGATGGTTGTGGTGGTGACCGCCAACAGCGGGCAGAGCCCGAGCATCTGTACCAGTCCGGCATTGTTGCTCCAGAGCCCCTCGTTGATGATCTTGCGGTAGTTGGTGGTCGGGTTACTGCTCATGCGCTTCTCCCTGTGGTAGATCCGGCCGGCTGCTGCTGGTGAAACGTGCCTGCTCCTGTTTGTAGTAGAGCAGGCTGTTGACCACCGCACGTACGACAGCCCGTGGTGTGATGGTTGCACCGGTAAATTGATCGAAGATCCCCCCATCCTTCTTGACCTGCCAATCCTTGCGACTGATGTTGGTCAGTGAATAACCGTTGAAACTGTAGATCCAGTCCGACTTTTTCTCGTCGATCAGATCACCCAGGCCGGGGGTCTCCGAGTGGTTCAGTGTCCGTACCCCAACCAGAGAGCCATCCTCGATGCGAATGGCGACCAGCAGGTCGATGATGCCGTTGTACCCTTCGAACGTTGTTGGAGTGATCAGTACGGTATGGGCAGTGCCGTTCAGTTTGGCGATGTAGCCATGTGTCGGCTCAATGGTACCGAGTAGCGGATGGGGAGGAAGTGTGACGCGGTCTGACAGCAGGTCGTTGTCGTATTGATCTGCAGGGACCAGTTGCCCCAGTGATTTCAGCAGTGCCAGGCGTTTGTTTTCCTCAATCTGCTCACGGGTTCCTTCGTTGGTGACGGCCACCAGTGCCGTGCCGAGGAAGGCGAACAGTGCCAGGATGGCGGCAGCGCGTAGCGCCGTGCGAGCCCCCTCGTTCATGAGTCTCGCTTCCTGGATCGGCTGCCGTAGATGACCGGTTGGGTAAAGTGGTCGATCAGGGGTGCCGACATGTTCATCAGCAGTACTCCAAAGGCGATCGCATCCGGATAACCGCCCCAGGTCCGAATCACATAGACCAGTACACCGATCCCGGCACCATACCAGATGCGCCCCATCGGGGTGGTACTGGAGGTGACCGGATCGGTAGCGATAAAGAATGCCCCGAGCATGGTGCCGCCACTGAGCAGGTGGTAGAGCGGGGTGGAGAAGTTGTCCGGGTCTACCGTATTGAAGAAGAAGGCCATCAGGTGAAGGGAGAGCAGCATGCTCACCGGAATGTGCCAGGAGATGGTGCGGTTCAGCAGAAGGATGATGCCGCCGGCAAGGAAAGCAAGATTGACCCACTCCCAGCCGGGCCCGGCCAGTATCCCGGCAGGGATCGTCTGCAACGCCTCCTGAATGGTCAGCCCCTGGCCCAGTGTGGTCTTGATCGCATCCAGCGGGGTGGCCCCGGTCAGGGTGTCGAGAGCGGGTTGTGGGCCAATACCGAAAATGATTGCGGCCGTTTCACGCAGCGAGAGAAGGTTGCCATCCAGTCCTAATGGCGGTAACCAGCTGGTCATCTCCAGCGGGAAGGAGATCAGCAGGATCACGTATCCCACCATGGCGGGGTTGAAGGGGTTCTGGCCAAGTCCGCCATAGAGCTGTTTTGCCAGGATGATGGCAAACAGGGTTCCGAGTACCGCCATCCACCATGGGAGCAGCGGTGGCAGTGCGGCGGCCAGCAGTGTGGCGGTTACCGTGGCACTGAGATCACTCAGGCAGGTTCTGGGGTTGCGCTTGCGCATCAGCAGCACCACTGCCTCGGCGGCCAGCGCAGTTGGAACCATGATGAGGATATGGACCCAGACACCCGACCCAAAAATCAGGCTCAGTGCAAACAGCCCCGGTAGCAGGGCAAGGAGGACATGGGTCATCTCTCGGGTTGTGGTGTGGCTACTGTTGATCATTCCATTACTGTTCTGATGCTGGTGGTGCGCTGGGTGGCGCTTCCTTGCTGTTGGCCGCCTTCTTCGCCTTGGCCCGTTCGATGGCTGCCTGAATCGCGGCCTGCTTGTCGCTCTTGCCGTCCTCTTTCGCCCGTTTTTCCTTGGCCTTGAGTGCGGCCTTCTTTGCAGCCAGCTTACGGGCCTTCTCCTCCTTTTCACGCTGCAGTCTGGCGTCACGGAACTCATGTCGCTTGCGGGATTGTTCCGCCTTTTTCTGCTCCTGGCGCTGGTTTCGGATCACTCCCTTGGCGTGACGATAGTAATCAACCAGCGGGATCTTGCTTGGACAGACATAGCTGCAGCAGCCACACTCGATACAGTCGAACAGGTTGAGTGACTCGGCATCATCAAAGTTGCGGCCTTGTGCAGCCCAGAAGAGCTGCTGCGGCAGCAGGTTGACCGGACAAGCATCACTGCAGGAGGCGCAGCGGATGCAGTTTCGGCTCTGCTGAGGCCGTTTTGTTCTGGGTTCGACAATCAGACAGTTGACGGTCTTGGTGATCGGGCTCTCCAGAGAGCGCAGTGGAAAACCCATCATCGGTCCACCAACGGTGACCTGGATCTCATCGTCGGCACCACAATGGTGTAACAGTTCAAGAATCGGCGTGCCGATGGCGACATGATAGTTGCCGGGACGGGTGACTGCGCTGCCCGTGACCGTAACCACACGGTGAGTCAACGGCTGCCCCAGCAGTGCATAGTAGATGGCGTGGGCAGTGGCTACATTCTGACAGAGTATGCCGATCTGGTGAGGAAGTCCGCCACTGGGCACCTCCTTGCCGGTCAGAATCTGGATCAACTGCTTCTCCCCACCGGAGGGATAGACCGTCGGACATTGAACAACCTCGATCGGCACCTTCGACTCTGAAGCGGCCTGCCGCATCGCTGCAATCGCTTCCGGCTTGTTGTCCTCGATGCCGACCAGTATCTCATTGGGTTGCAACAGGTGGTGCAGAATTTCGATGCCGTGAATGATTGCATCGGGCTGCTCGCGCATCAGACGGTCATCACAGGTGATTCGGGGTTCACACTCCATGCCGTTGAGGATCAGGGTCTGCGGCGCGTGCTGGGTCCCGTTTCGCAGTTTCGGCGCGGTCGGAAAACCGGCCCCTCCCAGTCCGATGATGCCCGCGGTACGAATACGGTTGACGACCTCCTCCCGGCTCAGACCGCTCAGCAGTTCATCCACCGGCCGCGGTTGTACGACATGGGTCAGTTCGTCACTTGCCTGGAGGACGATGGTCATACTGGAGAGGCCGGATGGGTGGGTATAGGGGCGATTTTCAATCGCCGTGACGATGCCGTTGCAGGGGGCGTGGATGGGCACACTCAAGGGGTTGTTGCAGGCACTCAGGCGCTGTCCCAGGTGGACTTGATCCCCTACATTGACAATGGGACGGTTGACCGCACGGATCCCCTGATTGAGTGGAATCACCACCAGTCCATGGTTTTCATAAGAGAGGATGGGAAAGTCCCGGGTATCCTTCTGTTCGGGTGGATGAATGCCTCCATGGAAACGGCCGAGCGGTGTTCTCATAGCGCATGCTCCGTTTTGCCCGGCTCCGGCCAGACCCACTGATCGATGGTCATCGGAATCAGCTCCATGGTGATGCAGTCAACCGGACAGGGGGCAAGACAGAGTTCACAGCCGGTGCACTCCCGTTCAATCACGGTGTGCATCTGTTTGGCAGAGCCGAGAATGGCGTCGACCGGACAGGCCTGGATACAGAGGGTGCAACCGATACAGATCTGCTCGTCGATGCGGGCGACCGAAGGGCCGCGTATCTCTTTCTCCAGTGCAACCGGTTCGCGATCCAGCAGATCGGCCAGCGAGACCATGACCGTCTCACCACCGGGAGGGCAGAGGTTGATCTCCGCCTCACCACTGGCAATCGCCTCGGCGTAGGGACGACAGCCGGGGTATCCACACTGGCCACACTGGGTTTGAGGAAGCCGCTGATCAATCTCATCGACGACCGGGTCGCCCTCAACCCGGTAGCGTACCGAGGCATAGCCCAGCAGTGCGCCGAAGCCGGCTGCCAGCAGGCCGATGGCGAGGATGGCGCTAACCATGAACCAGTCCGGTGAAGCCCATGAAAGCGATCGAGAGCAGCCCGGCGGTAATCATTGCAATCGAGGTTCCCTGAAAGGGCTTGGGTACATCAGCCGCAGCGATGCGTTCGCGAATGGCGGCAAAGGCAACCAGTACCAGTGAGAAGCCGATCGCTGCACCGAAGCCGAAGGCGGCCGACTCGATAAAGCTGTGCTGTTCACGGGTGTTCAGCAGCGCGACCCCGAGCACTGCACAGTTGGTGGTGATTAGGGGCAGAAAGATGCCGAGTACCTGGTAGAGCATCGGGCTGGTCTTGTGGACGAACATCTCGGTGAAGTTGACCACCGCAGCGATCACCAGAATGAAGGCAATGGTTCGCAGGTATTCCAGACCCAGCGGGGCCAGCAGATACTCATTGACCAGATAGCTGAATGCGGCCGAGAGGGTCAGTACGAAGGTGGTGGCGAACCCCATGCCGATCGCGGTCTCCAGCTTGCGCGAGACCCCCATGAACGGACAGAGTCCGAGAAACTTCACCAGCACGAAGTTGTTGACCAGAATGGTGCTGACCAGAATGATGGCGATCTCAGTCACGTATGATCAGCTCCGCGCTATCCGACACCCTGGTCATTTGACTCGCATGCCGGGGGTAGCTCCCTCATGCGGTTCAAGGATGTAGAGTTCCTTGCCGCCAGGGCCTGCTGCGAGCACCATCCCCTCCGAGACGCCGAAACGCATCTTGCGGGGTGCGAGGTTGGCGACCATGACGGTCAGTTTTCCCTCCAGCTCTTCAGGTGTGTAGGCAGACTTGATGCCTGCAAAGACGTTGCGCTGCTCTGTACCGAGATCCAGTGTCAGTCGCAACAGTTTATCGGCCCCTTCGACCGCCTCGGCCTTGGCAATGCGGGCAATGCGAAGGTCAAGTTTGGCGAAGGTCTCGTATTCGATCTCGTCGGCAATCGGTTCCATTTTTTCGGTTACCTTGTCCTTGGAAGGTTTCGGTGCTGTTTCAGCGGCTTGCAGAGACTCTTTCGACTCTTCCAATATCGCATTGGTGGCCTTCTCCTCAACTCGCTGCATCAGTGGCTTGAATTTATTGATGGTGGTGCCGGTCAGTGGTTGCCGGATGGCTTCCCAGTTCAGCACCCCACCATTCAGAAAGGTCTCGGAGGCCTCCGCCATCTGCGGCAGTACCGGTTTCAGATAGGTGATCAGCACCCGGAACAGATTGAGTCCCATACTGCAGGCGTCCTGGACCTCCTGTTCCCGTCCCGCCTCCTTGACCATCACCCACGGTTTTTTCTCATCGATATAGCGGTTGGCTTGGTCGGCCAGTGCCATGATCTCACGGATGGCGCGACCAAAATCACGCGACTCGTAGTGGCTGGCAATCACCTCGCCCTGTTGGACGAAGGTATCGTAGAGGACAGGCTCGGCAACCGATGCGGATAGTTGTCCATCGAACCGTTTGGTGATGAATCCTGCACAACGGCTGGCGATATTAACCACCTTGCCCACCAGATCGGCATTGACCCGTGCGCGGAAATCATCCAGGTTGAGGTCGATATCCTCGATGCCATGTCCCAGCTTGGCGGCAAAATAGTAGCGAAGCGCCTCCGGGTTGAGGTGGTTCAGCCAGCTGCGGGCCTTGATGAAGGTGCCGCGGGACTTCGACATCTTCTGGCCGTTCACCGTTAGAAAGCCGTGGGCATTGACAGCGGTCGGGGTGCGGAAACCGGCTCCCTGCAGCATCGCAGGCCAGAACAGAGCGTGAAAATAGATGATGTCCTTGCCGATGAAGTGGTAGAGCTCGGCATCGGAATCTGCGGACCAGAATGCATCGAAATCGACACCACTGTTGGCGCAGAACTGCTTGAAGCTGGCCATGTAGCCGATCGGGGCATCGAGCCAGACATAGAAATACTTGTCATCCGTGTCGGGAATCTTGAAGCCGAAGTAGGGGGCATCACGCGAGATATCCCACTGCTGCAGCCCCTCTTCAAACCACTCGTTCAGCTTTTTGGTGACCTCTACCTGCAGATGGCCGCCATGGGTCCACTCCTTCAACATCTCCTCGAAGTCGGCCAGTTTGAAGAAGTAGTGCTCCGATGCCTTGTTGATCGGTTTGGCCCCCGATACTGCGGAAACCGCATTCTTCAGTTCGGCTGTCGAGTAGGTGGCACCACAAGCCTCACAGTTGTCACCGTACTGGTCCTCGGCACCGCAACGGGGACAGGTTCCCTTGATGAAGCGATCCGGCAGGAACATCTCCTTTTCCGGGTCGTAGGCCTGCTCAATGGTGCGGGTGGTGATATGTCCCTGCTCCTTGAGCTGGTTGTAGATGTAGCTTGAGAGCTCCCGATTCTCCTCCGAGTGGGTCGAGTGGTAGTTGTCGAAGCCGATCATGAACTCGGCGAAGTCGGCCTGGTGTTCCTCGGAGACGGCCGCGATCAGTTCCTCCGGGGTGATCCCTTCATTCTGTGCGCGCAGCATGATTGGCGTACCATGGGCATCGTCGGCGCATACGTAGTAGCACTCGTTTCCCTGCATCTTCTGGAAGCGTGCCCAGATATCGGTCTGGATATACTCGACCAGATGGCCAATATGGATACTGCCATTGGCATAGGGGAGGGCGCTTGTGATCAGGATCTTTCTGGGCGTGGATTGGGGCATACGGCAAGGTCTGATTCAGTTTGAAAAAATAGCTGGAGATTCTATCGGATGCTTGCGTTACAGGCTACCAGATACCTGTGGTTACCCCCCTTTGTTTGCATGCTCTGGAGCTGCTGATTGCGATATTGTACATAATACCCTATAAAATTAGTCAGGAAAACGGTTCTCAAGATAATGGGTAAATGGTAGTATTAGTGCCTGTTAACACATCCAGGTTCATTCTGTTGAGGACTCTCACGGATGAAGAACAACCATTTAACGGAGTAAATGATGTCTGAAGTGACCCGCGAGGCGGTGGAATCCGCGATCAAGAACTATATCGACCCCTATCTGGACAGTGATCTGGTTTCAGCCAAATCGATTGATGATGTTTCGGTTGATGGGGGCAAGGTGTCGATCAAGGTGGTACTGGGCTTCCCTGCAAAGGGATATGCCGATGAGCTGGCCGACAAGATCAGTGACCTCGTGAAAGGGGTGGATGGCGTTGCCGAGGTATCCGTGGATGTGGACTGGGATGTTGTATCGCATGCGGTACAGAAAGGCGTGCAGACCATCAATGGCGTCAGGAACATCATTGCGGTTGCCTCGGGCAAGGGCGGGGTCGGCAAGTCGACCACTGCGGTCAATCTGGCATTGGCCCTCTCGGCAGAGGGTGCCAAAGTCGGTATGCTGGATGCCGATATCTACGGGCCCAGTCAGCCCCGGATGCTGGGTGCCCAGGGCGCCAAACCCGAATCTCCCGATGGCAAGATGCTACAGCCGGTCAACTCCTACCATCTGCAGTCGATGTCTATCGGTTACCTGGTGGAAGAGGATACCCCGATGATCTGGCGTGGGCCGATGGTCACTCAGGCCCTGGAGCAGTTGCTGAAAGAGACCATGTGGGACGATCTGGACTATCTGGTGATCGATCTTCCGCCGGGGACCGGTGACACCCAGCTCACACTGGCACAGAAAATCCCGGTCAGTGGTGCGGTGATTGTGACCACTCCACAGGATATTGCGCTGCTCGATGCGGTCAAGGGATTGAAGATGTTCGAGAAGGTTGAGGTGCCGGTGCTGGGCGTGGTGGAGAACATGAGCATTCACATCTGTTCCAACTGTGGTCACGAGGAGCATATTTTTGCCGAAGGCGGTGGCCGCCGGATGGCGGAGAAGGAACATGTCGACTTCCTGGGTGGACTGCCGCTTGACAAGGAGATTCGCAGCGACACCGACGGTGGCAAGCCAACGGTTGTGGCCAACCCTGAAGGACAGATTGCCCGAATCTATCGGGATATCGCCCGTCGTACCGCCGCGAAACTGGCCCAGCAGAAGAAGGAGTTCACGGCCAAGTTCCCCAATATTGTGATCCAATAGCACTTCCCATCCATCGTGATGGGGGGGCAGGACTCTTGCCGGTGCCGAATCGGCCTGGGGTTCTGCAGGCTGTTCTTGCTGCCTGTTATGGGTAACAATGATGGCCGTTCTCTCTAACCGCAAATGGATATCACAATATGGATCAACCGTTAACCAAGTGGGATCTGCGCTTTCTTGGGCTTGCGGCCCATGTGGCCGAGTGGTCAAAAGACCCCAGTACCCAGGTCGGGGCGGTGGTGGCGAACGGAAAGCGGGTGGTCTCACTTGGGTTCAACGGATTTCCGCAGGGGTTGTCGGATGACCACCGCCTGCATGACCGGGAGACCAAGTACTCACTGGTTCTGCACGCGGAGGAGAATGCGCTGCTCTTCTCCGGTGCCGATCTGACCGGTAATACCATCTATGTCTACCCGCTTCCCCCCTGCTCCCGCTGCGCAGCAAAGATCATCCAGAGCGGGATCACCCGGGTGGTCACCACCATTCCAGAGGACATGTCGCGCTGGGAGGAGAGTGTGGCACTGACCCGAACCATCTTTGAGGAGGTGGGGGTCGAGATGGTCGAGGTGCCGATTTCGCTGTTGGAGAGTTGAGCGCTCAACTCTAAATCTGATCATGCTTTTTTCACGATTACCCTCGCCCGTGGTCTGAAAAATACAACTCGATGTAGGTATTTGAAAATCTGGAGAAAGTGTAATAATCCAGCATTGATTGTGGCTGTTTTCAGTTAACCGGAATCGACAGCTTTCATTTAAGTGGGGGAAAATGATGTATAAGACGAATCCAGCGAGCGGTTTTCACAAGAATTTCCAGATCGTCGGCTTGTGATGCCCTGTCCAGTCAAGAAGGACCCAAGCCTGTTCAAAGCCTAAACCGAGGACGATCCATGTTATCGAAACTGCTTCCGCGATCCATTCAGGGGTCAATCCTTCTCGTGGCAGTTGTGCCCAGCCTGATTGCGCTTTCCATCATGGCGATTAGTCAGTACCGCGGCAGTGTCGATCGTGAACAGCAACACCTCTTTGAGAAGGCCAGAATCTCGCTTGAGCCGATTGTCGGGTTGGCGACACGTGCGATCAATGGTGCCAACCTCATGAAACTCCGTTCTGGTGATGCAACTGCGCTCTACAAGGTCAACCTGGACCTGCTCTGGCTGCAGATGGAAGGGATGAGCCAGGCGCGTGAGGCCACTGCATTCTCCCCCAAGCAACCACCACGGAAGATCGAACACCATTTCCAGCAGGAAGGAGATGCCGATCTGTCGCTTGACCGGTTTGAAGCGGGGAGTGGCGAACGTCATTTCTGGAGTCATGACCCCTACTATCTCTATGTGGTTGTGCCACTGGAGGGGGTGGGCAACGGCGGCGAGATTCGGGCTGTTTTTCAGGTGGAGTCGTTGAGCGAGATCGGTCCACAGACCTTTCTCAATATCGGTGTGCTGTTTCTGATAGGCATGGCAGTGGCCATTTCAATCTCTCTCTTCATCGCACGGGGGATCACGCGGCCACTGCGTATTGCGGTTGATTCGGCGCAGCGGATCGCAAGTGGTGACTTCTCCACGGCAATCAATTTCCGCAGCGAGCAGGAGAATGAGGCGACCCAGTTGATTGATGCACTGGACCACATGCAGAAAAATCTCTTTGGAAAGATCGTTGCAGAGAAGAATGAGGCACTGAAGCTGAAGGTGGCACTGGATAATGTCACCAGTAATGTGATGCTCGCTGCGGCGGATGGAGAGATCATCTATCTCAACAAGGCGATTCGCACCTTTTTCCAGGATCGCGAGCTGCTGATTCAGGAGGTCATTCCCAGTTTCTCGGTTGAAAGCCTGATTGGGGGAAACATCCATGATTACCATCGTGACCCCGAAGCGATCCAGCAGATCATTGACGCCATCGATGAGAATGGTCACCACTCGGAGGTGAAACTGGCCGGGCGTATCTTTGAACAGACTTTTGTGCCGGTCACCTCGCAGGATGGGGAGCGCCTGGGTACCATTGCCGAATGGCATGACAAGACCGAGATGTACAATATTCAGAATGATATTCAGAGGTTGATCGATGGTGCCGTTCAGGGAGATATCCAGCAGCGTCTCGATACCGCCACCTATGAAGGCTATCTGCGTGCGCTTGGGGATGGTATCAACCGGATGCTGGATGCACTGCAGGCACCGCTGCAGGAGGTGGAGTCGGTGTTGCCGCAGGTGTCGAGTGGTGATCTCACACAGCGTATGGTGGGGCAGTATCAGGGAGAGTTCTCGGTGTTGATGGACTCCATCAACGAGACGATCAACAATCTGCACGGGATGGTCAGACAGGTGCGTGAAGTGACCGGTGAGGTGCAGTTGGGGGTGGACGAAATCGTCCATAGCAATGGCTCTCTGTCAGGACGTACCGAGCAGCAGTCTGCTGCCCTTGCTCAACTGCGCTCCAAGATGGGGGCAATGACCCAGAGTATTACGGAGAGTCAGGGCCACCTTGAACAGGCGAACAGCTTCTCGGGAGAGGCCAGCAGGCTGGCCGGAGAGGGGGATGAGATCGTCGGCCATGCGATCGAGGCGATGGAGGGGATTCGTGACTCCAGCAGCAAGATTGCCGACATCATCGGTGTGATTGATTCGATTGCGTTTCAGACCAATCTGCTTGCCCTGAATGCGGCCGTCGAGGCGGCACGGGCAGGCGATCAGGGTAAAGGTTTTGCAGTGGTGGCAGGTGAGGTGCGCAATCTGGCGCATCGCTCTTCGGAGGCAGCCAGTGAGATCAAGAAGCTGATTGAGGAGAGCGTAAACCGGGTGGAGAGCGGCAGTGTGCAGGTCAATCGCTCAGGTGAGGCACTGCAGCAGATCCATACTGTGGTCAACCAGCTGACCGATCTGGTTTCGGAAATCAGTGGTGTCGGTCAACAGCAACAGCAGGATATCGGGGAGGTCAACCATGCGATTTCCAACCTGGAGCAGGTCAATCAGCAGAACGCCGAGATGGTCAAGGCATCCATGCGCTCAACGGAAAAGATGGAACAGAATGCCGGTAATTTGATTAAGATGGTGGAGAGCTTCCATATTGAGTAAATTCCTTGTCTGGATTTATCCGGATTGTCGCATTACTCTTTAGAAGTAGTATATAGTTGGTTACACTGGTGTCCCAACGTTACAGGCCAAAAACTCATTTGACTGCATAAAACAC
>CAYFOR010000070.1:0-15129 GCA_964344785.1 uncultured Piscirickettsiaceae bacterium | reverse complement strand
TCTATGTTTTATCAGAATACGGAATCAGTTCACTAATTCAAGCGGAGATGAGCCTCTTGAGTAAGCTGAAACATCAAATCATCATAGTCCTCATACACCTCTTCCAATGGAACAGACGAGTTAAGGTTTGCTTCACCTTCCGCTTCAGGTGAGCCAAGGGATACGCGATTGTTTCTTTTATTTCCAGGTAAGAAATTCTTGAAGACCATTATTATTCATTCCATGTGATATTGTATTTAATTGAATAACAGTTAACTAGACAGAAATTGTAATTATAGAGCTAGACGGAATCTGTCTAGTTCGATAATTCCTATATTCCACTACTGTAACCAGACACTTTAATTATATGAAAGGCGGCCACCATTTATCTCATGCTACCCAAATGGTCTTGGCATTTACAAATTCGTGAATTCCCAATCTGGACAGCTCTCTCCCATATCCTGAAATTTTTACTCCACCAAATGGCAGTCTTGGGTCACTTTTCACCAGCCCGTTAACGAAGACTGCCCCGGTTTCTATTTGACGGGCAATACGCTCTCCCCGCCCAAGATCTTCTGTCCAGACACTTCCGCCCAACCCGAATGGATTGTCATTGGCGATGCGGATTGCGTCGGCCTCATCCTTGGCACGGATAACAATGGCAACCGGGCCGAACAGCTCTTCCCGGTATGCACTCATTCCAGGTTTCACATGATCGATGATGGAGGGCTGATAGGCTGCGGAAGTACCTTCCACTACATTACAGCCTGTAACCACCACCGCGCCCTCTTGCACACTCTCCTGTACCTGACGGTGCAGTTCTTCTCTCAAGTCTCCACGTGCCATTGGGGCCAGTGTGGTGGTGCCATCCAGCGGGTCACCCAATTTCAGTGACTCCACTGCATCCTTGAACTGTGAGATGAACTGCTCGGCAATCGCCTCCACCACAATAAACCGCTTGGCGGCGATACAGCTCTGCCCACCGTTAAGGTAGCGTGATACCAATCCTATCTGTACCGCCTGTTCCAGATCGGCATCCTCCAGCACGATGAAGGCATCGGAACCACCCAGCTCCAGCACGCTCTTTTTCAGGCTTTTTCCGGCTGTTTCCGCCACCTTGCGACCAGCCGCATCACTGCCGGTAAGGGTCACGGCATGCACCCGGTCATCGGTAATCACTCCCTCCACCTGGGCAGCCGAGATCATCAGACTGACAAAAACCCCTTCTGGAATCTCGGCCTCCACCACGACTTCCTCCAGCACTCTGGCCGCACCGGGTACATTGGATGCGTGTTTCAGCAGTGCGGTGTTGCCTGCCACCAGTGCTGGCGCAGCAAAGCGGAACACCTGCCACAGTGGAAAATTCCACGGCATCACCGCCAGTACGGTGCCCAATGGCTGGTAGGTAACAAAACTCTTGCCTGCATCCGACGCAATCGACTCATCCTTGAGGAAACCCGGCCCCTCGTCGGCATAGTATTCACAGACCCAAGCACACTTCTCCACCTCGGCCTCTGCCTCGGCGATCAGTTTTCCCATCTCACGGGTGATCAGCTCCGCCAACTCTCGTTTACGATTTCTCAATACCGAGGCGATCTGTCGAACCTGTTCACACCGCTGCTCAATGGAAGTGTCCCGCCAGTTTGCAGCCACCGTAGCCGCCTGATGCAATGCACTCTCCAGCTGTTGACCATCCCAGTAGGGACAGGATTCGACGGTTTCCCCACTGTAGGGGTTGATTGACTGCATCATCTCCACCACTCCTTCTATTTTCTGAATTCCGACATCCGCACCGCCACCCGCCTTGCCCCCCAGTTCCCGGCCGGGCCATCGAATCGCCCTGCACACTGGGTGCCACACGCCTTGCACACCCCCTGGTCATCCAGATTCCAGTCTGAAAGCTGATACCAGTCCCGACCGATCAGGCGGGTGCCACAGTGGTGACAGTAGGTACTGCCTCCATCCTTGTCATGGACATTGCCAGTATAGACATGGTGCAGCCCTGTTCGTAGCCCGATTTCACGGGCACGCTGCAGGGTTGTGGCCGGGGTTCGCGGCAGATCCGTCATCTTGTAGTCGGGATGGAATGCGGTGAAATGGAGCGGCACCGATGGCCCCAGATGGTCGAATATCCAGCTACACATCGCCTGCAGCGCTTCATCCGAATCATTCTGCCCCGGAATCAGCAGGGTGGTCAGTTCGAACCAGACGGAGGTCTGCTCCTTCAGGTAGATCAAGGTGTCGAGTACCGGCTGCAGGTGACCGCCACAGAGCTTGCGGTAGAACTGCTCCGAGAACCCCTTGAGATCGATATTGGCCGCATCCATCTGCTGGAAGAAATCTTCCCGCGCCTGTCCCTGAATGTATCCTGCCGTCACCGCAACGGAGTGGATGCCCCGCTCCCGACAGACCTTGGCGATATCGACCGCATACTCCAGAAAGATGACTGGATCGTTATAGGTATAGGCGACACTGCGACAGCCCCACGCCTCACAGGCATCGGCAATCATCTCCGGGGTGGCGGCATCCTGAAGCCGATCCATCTGGCGCGCCTTGCTCATGTCCCAGTTCTGGCAGAACTTGCAGGTGAGATTGCAGCCTGCGGTACCGAACGAGAGGATGCTGGACCCCGGCAGAAAGTGGTTGAGCGGCTTCTTTTCGATTGGGTCGATGGCAAATCCGCTGGAGCGTCCATAGCTGGTCAGCACAATCTCCCCCTGCTCCGCCATACGCACAAAGCAGAGTCCCCGCTGCCCCTCTTTCAACTGGCATTCGCGCGGACAAAGATCACACTGCACCTTGCCATCGTCGACGGCATGCCAGTATCGGGTGGGATGGTGCGCACTGTCAGTCATATTCAAAATGTATCACATCACTCGCAATACAGCGCGAAGCTTAAATATTTGTATCTGGTGACTGGTTGGGCTGTACAGTCATGACACATGCTACCATCGTATGCCGCTTTGAGATGATTGGAAAATACTCGACAACTTTGGGATCGAAAATCAACACCCGGAACAGATTGTCCGCAATCAATTTGATGCTTTACCAAGAAGAAGGCAACCAGGGTAGCTTGTTGATAACCATCTTGCCCTTCATGATTGCTCCCTATCCATTACCAATAAACAGCTATTCCCTAATGCTGAATATACAGATTGACAACCCGGAGCTTGAACAGAGCCTGAAACAGACCTATGGTGATGACCAACACTCCATCGCCAGAGCCTTTGCAGAGTCTATCCAACAGCAGAAGATCCGGCAGGACATCGGTATCTCTATTGAGCAGTTGGAGGCAGGAGAGGAGATACCGCTTGCGCAGGCGATCCAGGAAATCCGCTCCCGATATGAGTGAGCACACCATTGTCATCCACACGGTGGAGGTATAGGCATGAACATCACACCTGAGCAGATCGACCTGTGGCGAACCGTCCACTCCGAGACCCAGAATCTGGAGTTCAAAGAGGCGAAGAACCAGTTTGATAGCAAAAAGCTATTCAAATACTGTGTAGCGCTGGCCAATGAGGGTGGCGGTCATTTGGTACTCGGCATTGCAAACAAAATGCCTCGTGAGGTAGTTGGTACACAGGCTTATCCTGATCTGGTAGCAACAGCATCAAAGATATTTCAAGCGGTTGGTTTCCGTGTAGATATTGAAGAGATACTCCATCCAGCAGGAAGAATTGTTGTTTTCCAAGCTCCTCCCCGTCCCAGAGGAACTGCTTACCATTTTGAAGGTTCTTATTTGATGCGTTCTGGTGAAGAACTGGTACCAATGAGTGAGGATCAGTTACGCAGAATCTTTTCCGAAGGGCAGCCTGTCTGGCTTGAATCCATCGCGGCAAAAGGTTTAAGTGGTCAAGACATTATCCAGCTTTTGGATACGCAGAGCTATTTTGATTTGTTGGGTTTGCCTTACCCAACCGATCAGAAGGGTGTCCTTGAGCGCCTTGAGTCAGAACAACTGATTGAGTCGTCTGACAATGGCTATGCGATTTTGAATATTGCCGCAGTATTGTTGGCAAAAAGCCTCCGTGAGTTTGACTCTGTACGACGAAAGGCAGCACGTGTTGTGGTCTACTCGGGCAACTCAAAACTGGATACGCTGTCAGACTTGATTGGTGATAAAGGGTATGCAGCGGGTTTTCAGGGTCTGGTGCAGTATGTGATGGGGAAATTGCCTCAAAATGAAGTCATTGAGAACGCACTTCGTAAAGAAGTCAAACTGGTACCAGAGGTTGTGATCCGTGAGCTGCTGGCTAATGCCTTAATCCATCAGGATTTTGAACTTGGCGGAGTTTCACCAGTGATCGAGGTTTATGCTAACAGGGTGGAGATTTCGAACCCTGGACTACCGATAGTACCTGTTGAACGTTTTATTGATGGCTACCAGTCACGAAATGAAAGATTGGCTGACTTGATGCGTCGTTTTGGTATTTGTGAAGAAAAAAGTAGCGGTATTGATCGCGTTGTTGAAACAGCTGAATTGTTACAGTTGCCGCCTCCGGATTTCCTGACTGAGCACCAACGTATGGTTGTTGTCATTTATGGGGCGAAGGATTTCAAGGCTATGGACCGGAATGACCGAGTACGTGCCTGCTATCAACATTGTGTATTGCAATGGGTTTTACGCAAGAAAATGACTAACCAGAGCCTGCGCAACCGTTTTGGTTTATCGGAGCGCAGTGGAAATACGGTCTCCCAGATCATTTCTTCGGCAGTTGATCAGGGGCTTGTCAAAGCTGATCCGGGTGCCCCAGAGTCTCGTAAATATGCACGCTATATTCCGTTCTGGGCTTGATTTTATCTTTATTGAAGTGCCCACAATGACCTTTACAATAATTAATTAATTGATATTTAATGATTTTTTTATTTCATCGCAACCGGAAGCAACGTACAGATCAAAATGAGTGATTAGGTGAAGAAAAAATGTCTGCAAGGGAAGTGGGTTGATGAACGTGAGTCGTTACGATACTGCCGGTAATTCAATGACTGAGCTTGAGCTGGATTCAAATAGCCTGGTTTTGAGAAACAAACTGTGTGCTTTTCAGCAATTCAGGGGGGGGTATCAATGATGATCAGCCGAGATGGTCCTGGTCAGGCAAGTGCTACCCGATGTTTCGAGTGACGCAGGTAGGTAATCTTTTTTTCAAGCACCTGAATTGACTCGCCAGTCTCAATTGCTGTGGAACTGGCAATGCTACGCACTCTCCGTTTGGATGCCTGTTTTTGATTCAGAAAGGTATTGGTCCGAGCCAGTATTTTTTCTTTCATAAGTATGATTGTAGGCCATTTCTATAGATTACGGCTATGAATGCTGAGGCCATTGACTGGAACAGCCTGCGAATCCAACCAGGGAGCTGTGGTGGTGTTGGATAATGTACTGTTTGAAGGAGGATCAGACTTAAGAAGATCAAGAATGATAACTGAAGCCCCAGTGCTATACTTTGAATTAACATAGATGAGTTGAGGAGCGACCACCAGTGATACGCCAACCCGCCGTTGCCGGTACCTTCTATCCCGACCAACCTGCCCAACTGCAGCAGATGGTACAGCGCTATCTTGCCGAAGGGGTTGAAAGCACGATCACTCCGAAGGCGCTGGTTGCACCCCATGCTGGCTATATCTATTCCGGGCCGATTGCCGGTTCCGCCTACCGTGCGCTGTTGCCACTGCGAGCGCAGATTCACCGGGTCATCCTGCTCGGACCTTCACACCGGGTTGCCTTTCACGGACTGGCGGCCCCGACGGCCAGCGCCTACCATACCCCTTTGGGAGATGTTGCGATTGACCATGAGGCAATCAAGACGATTCAACCATTGCGTCAGGTGCACCAGATGGACCAGCCCCACCTGCCGGAGCACAGCCTGGAGGTCCACCTCCCCTTTCTACAGGAGGTGCTGAGCACTTTTACCCTGGTACCGCTGGTGGTCGGTCAGACGCGCCCCCAGGAGGTTGCCGAGGTACTGGAAAAACTCTGGGGCGGAGCGGAGACCCTGATCGTGATCAGTTCGGATCTGAGCCATTATCTTCCCTATGCCGCAGCGCAGAAAATAGACCAGCAGGCATCACAGGCGATTGAACAACTGGATGAGACCGCCCTTGGTCATGACAGTGCCTGTGGGCGAATGCCGATCAACGGCCTGTTGCATCTCTCGAAAAAGAGGGGGCTCACCGCCACCACCATCGATCTACGCAATTCCGGGGATACTGCCGGGGACAAGAGCCGGGTGGTCGGTTACGGGGCCTATCTGTTCAGTGAGCAACCATCATGAGCCATAACCCGCAGCAGCGTCAGCATATGATCCTGCTGGCTCGGCAGTCGATTGAGCATGGACTGAAAGCGCAGCGTCCGCTGTCGATTGCTACTGAAGGACAGCCGGATTATCTGCAACAGCCCGGTGCCTGCTTCGTGACGCTTGAGATCAACGATCGATTGCGGGGCTGTATCGGCTCACTACAGGCCCATCGGCCATTGATAGAGGATCTGGCCGAAAACAGTTTCGCTGCAGCCTTTCGTGACCCCCGCTTTTCACCACTATCGAGGGCCGAATATTCACAGATCGCCGTCAAGCTGTCGCTGCTGACTCCGGCGGAGCCGATGGAATTTGAGTCCGAGATCGATCTGCTGCGTCAACTGCTCCCCGGCATGGATGGGTTAATTCTCTCGGATGGCTCACGACGTGGCACCTTTCTTCCCTCGGTCTGGGAACAGCTCCCCAATCCACCCGATTTTCTCAACCATCTCAAGCAGAAGGCGGGACTGCCTGCCAACTACTGGTCCGACACGCTCCGGGTGGAGCGCTACCGAACCGAACAGTTCTCCTGACTGTCGAACCGATTACTGACGATTGCAGATCGAGGCCGCCACAAACATCGGCTGTGGACGGCTGTAGGGGTCCATCCAGCCATAGGTCTTGCTGTGGGTTGCATAGCCGGTCTGCACATTGAGGTTGAAGGTTCTGATGCCATCCTCACAGGTCAGCACCGGGATGTTGGGACGGAAGCTGCAGTGGTATCCCGGCCTGAAACTCATGGAGTCCGGGAAGATAATATGCTCTTTCTCCTGCACAATCTGATGCTGCTGCATGAAGAAGCTGGTATCCCGGTAAGTCTCGGTATCACTGTTCCAGCGCAGCCCGGCCGCCCCCACATCCATGCAGTTCCAGTGAATCCGCTCCGGCCCATCAGCTGCCATCACGGAGGACGAAAAAACCAGTGCGATCACAATCCATTGCTTATTAAACATGACTACTCTCCATTCGATGGGGCGGCTGGTGCAGGTGGACGGCTATAGACCGGTGGGGCAGCCGGAGCCTGTGGCTGGCCGTAGCCATAGGGTGGAGGCGGCATGCGGTAGGGATTGTAAGGGTAACTCCGATAGACCGGGGGTGGAGGGGGTGCATCACGAAAGCCCCATGCAGGACCGGAGCGAGGCCCACCGCCCCAGGAGAACCCCTTGTGGGTTGTGGTACCGGTATCCCAGACATTGTCGGGACTCTCCCAGCTCATGTTGGAGCCACCGGCATCAAAATTCTTCCCCTCGTTGAAGTCGAACCCTTCACCAAAGCTGTCACCCATATCGAAGCCGAAGGCCATCACCGTACCGCCATGAAGCAGTGCAACTCCGGCTAACGCTGCCATCACTCTCTTTATCATCTGCCACTCCTTGTATTTGATGATTGTTTTTAATGATCTATTCATAGAGGATAGCGCAAAAAGGGGAAATTCTGTATGTACAAATTGATCTACACACTCTGCGCACTTGCCATCACCTCTGCCCATGCCGAGGAGATTGGGTCGGTCAGCACCAAATTCCACCTGGCCACACCGGATGACAAGATTGTCATCGAGGCCTTTGATGACCCCGATATCCCCGGGGCCACCTGCTATCTGAGCCGGGCAAAGCGGGGGGGATTGAGTGGCGCAATGGGGTTGGCCGAGGATACCTCGGATGCCTCCATCGCCTGCCGTCAGACCGGCACGATCCAGCTCCCGTCAGAGGTTGCCGGTGGTGACAAGGATGGTGAGGAGGTGTTCAAGAAGCGTACCTCGCTACTCTTCAAGTCGCTGCAGGTGGTCCGCTTCTACGATCCGAAACGTCATGTGCTGATCTATCTCAGCTACAGCGACAAGATCATCGACGGCTCACCGAAAAATTCCATCTCGGTGATACCGATCCGTAATTAACGGCCATATAAGCGATGCAGTACCGGCCGGAAATCGATGGGCTGCGCGCCATCGCGGTGCTCTCGGTGATGCTGTTCCACGCCGGTGTCGAGACCTTTCGTGGTGGCTTTATCGGTGTTGATATCTTCTTCGTCATCAGCGGCTATCTGATCACCACCATCCTCCTGACAGAGATGGAGCAGGGCCGTTTCTCTCTGCTCCACTTCTATGAGCGTCGAGCCAGACGCATCCTGCCGGCACTCTTTCTGGTGATGGCTGCCACACTGCCGTTTGCCTGGCTGTGGCTCTTCCCTGCTGATCTGGTGGATTATGCGCAGAGCCTGATGGCGGTTGCCGCCTTCGTCTCGAATTTTCTCTTCTGGCAGGAGAGCGGCTACTGGGATGCCGCCAGCGAGCTGAAACCGCTGCTCCATAGCTGGAGTCTGGCTGCAGAAGAGCAGTACTACCTGCTGTTTCCACTCCTGCTGCTGTGGATCTACCGCTATGGAAAGGGGTGGATCGGCGGGTCATTGGCCGCCATGATCATTGCCAGCCTCGCATTCGCGGAGTGGACACTCGGCAGCGATCCGATGGCAGGCTTCTATCTGCTGCCGACCCGGTTGTGGGAGCTGGCGGTGGGTGCGCTGCTTGCCCAACATCTGCTTAATCGCGGCAAAACCACGCATCGGATAATGGGTGCCGATATCATTGCGGCCACCGGGCTGATGATGATCGGTTATGCCATCACCCAGTTTGATCGGCACACCCCAATACCCGGTCTCCATGCCCTGGTTCCTGTATTGGGAACGGTACTTCTGATCCACTCCGCCACTCCAGGCGGCCGGGTAGGCCGGCTGCTGGCAGTACGACCACTGGTTGCAGTCGGGCTGATCAGCTACAGTCTCTATCTCTGGCACTTTCCACTGCTCGCACTGGCCAGACAGCGCAGCCTGACCGTGCTTGATCAGTCGACCATGCTGGCGCTGATTGTGCTCTCGTTTCCACTGGCTTATCTCAGTTGGCGCTATGTCGAAACACCGTTCAGGGCGCGCAACCGCCTTTCACGCCGAACCATCTTCTCATTCTCCCTGTTTGGTGCACTCCTCTTCTTTACGATCGGCCTTGTCGGCTACCTGGCCGCCGGCTGGCCGGAGCGCCTGCCGCCAGAGATGGCTGTCGAAAACAACAACCCCCGTTGCAAGGGAATACCCTTTTCCGAAGGAGATATCTGTACCCTGGCCGAAGGAGAGCAACGACTCACCTTCCTGATCGGTGATTCACATGCCGGGGCCATTGCCCATGAGATGCAGGCCGCCTTTCAACAGCGAGGGATGGGGTTGATCCATATCTATGGTTCCGGCTGTCCTCCGATCCTCAATGTCTACCGTGCCGACAACCCGAAAAAGCGCAATCTGAGCTGCTATGAGTTCAACCGTGACCTCTTCCGGTTCATCGAGTCGCACAAGGAGATCGAGTACATCGTCATCGCAGCCCGTTGGGCACTCTCCATGGAGGGGTCGCGTTTTGATAACCGTGAGGGGGGCGTAGAGTCCTCTCCAGTCCCCTTCCGACCTCACCTGGATCTGGTTGAAAACGGCATCCCCCAATATCACCCGGATTACAGCCACCAGCCACAACTGGCCGAGCGTTACCAACAGACCATCCACCATTTGCTAGACCTCGGCAAGAAGGTGGTACTGGTCTACCCCATACCGGAGGCAGGGTGGAATGTACCCAACTATCTGAGTAAATATCTGGCATTTCATGCCGATGGCCCGCTCCCACCCGAGGCAGGGTCAACCCGCCATCCGGTTTTTACGGCGCGTAACCGAAAGAGCTACGACGCACTGGACCGGATTGGAGAGCATCCCAACCTGTTTCGGGTCTTTCCGGAGAAACTGTTCTGCAACACCACCGTCACGGACCGTTGTGTCACCCAGCACACCGGCAGACCACTCTATCGGGATGATGATCACCTCTCCTCTTTCGGCTCAACCCTGCTGGTGGAAGAGATCATCCGGGAAATTGTTTCAAATTGGTAACATTCATCAGTTGGCTCAACCACTTGATAGCGGTGCCATCCCCATTTTTTTATACTCCAATTTACAAACAACCCCCCAGGTTTCACAATTACCATACCCTTGGGGAGGGATTCCGGCCTACTTCACAACAGCCGTCAGGGAGCTGATATGATGAGAAAAATCCGAAATGCGACAACCAGTAGCCTGATTGCGCTGCTATCCACACTACCGTATAGCGAGGCGGCCACAGAACCTGGTGAACTGTTTGAGATGAGTCTCGAAGAGTTGATGGAGCTGGAGGTCAGCATTGCAACCGGCAACAACAAGGCGCTGAGCAAGGCACCGGCTGCCGTGACGGTGGTTACCGCAGAAGACCTGAAGAAGACCGGTGCAACCAACGCCATCGAGGCACTTGAGAGTGTTCCCGGTGTTCACGTTCGTTTCAATCGCGCCTTCTATACCCCGTTTATCCAGATTCGAGGCACCAATACCAATCAGGTGCTACTGATGGTCAACGGGGTGTCGATGCGCAGCCTCACCTCAGCCTGGCCGCAAGACACCTTCTGGAAAGGGCTGTCGGTCAGTGCAGTGGACCGGGTGGAGATCATTCGTGGCCCGGGCTCTGCACTCTACGGGGCCAATGCCAGTGCCGGTGTCGTCAACATCATCACCAAAAGTGCCTCCGAGGTGAAACAGTCAGAGGCCGGAGTCCGTCTGGGCAGTTACGACAGCCACACCGTCTGGGGACAGCACGGCACCACCCTCAATGAAATGGATGTCGGAGCCACCTTCGAGTTCAGCGAAACCGATGGTCATCAACCCTATATTCTGGCCGACCGCTCCGGCTCCGATGGTGATATCGCACTGGGCTACAAGAATATCGACCTGCGCACCTACCTCTCCCAGGACAACTGGCGGGTTCAGGCAGACTACACCCGCAACTACGATGTGGAAGAGGGCTTTGACGGCTCAGGCTACTTCGATTCACTGACCAGTGGCCGTGCAGAACGTTTCAATCTGGGGTGGCTCTACAGCAACGACAAATTCTCCGATGATTGGCAACTGGATGCCGAGTTTCGCTATCAGGATCTCGATACCAGTTCCGGTGACGGCTTCTTGCAGAGTGGTTCCACGGTCAGCCAGCAGGAGTCAGCCGAGCGGCACTTTCAACTGGAGATGAGTGGCCTCTACACCGGCATCGAGAATCATGAGCTACGCCTCGGTATCGGCCACCAATTGCTTGATCTCTACAAGGCGCATGAGATTGAAAACGGGGTGGATGTCACCGGTACCTCCAGTGCATTTGCCCTGGCCGACAACCGGGAGCACAACTACCTGTTTATACAAGACATATGGACCCTGTCCGATACACTGGAACTGACCGCAGGCGCCCGCCACGACGATTACTCCGATTTCGGCAGTACGGTCAATCCCCGGCTGGCCCTGGTCTGGAACAACTCGGACCACTTCACCACCAAGATGATGTACGGGCAGGCATTTCGTGCCCCCTCATTTGTAGAGATCCAGAACACCACCTCCGGAACACTGGAGCCTGAAACCTCGGAGACCGTTGAACTGGGGTTCAGCTATATCGCATCCGATGCATTTACCCTGGGGATGAACCTGTTCAAATACGATATGGAGAACATCATCAAATGGAGTGGCGGGCAGTATCAGAACCAGAGTGAATTCTTTGTCACCGGTATCGAACTAGAGGCGCAGTGGCAGATCCGCGACAACCTTCGGGTCTCGGGCAACTACTCTGTTCGCAACCCGCAGGACAACAGTGAACGGAACGACTATGAACCCTATCAGGACGGTTACCTGAGGGCGGACTGGCGCTTCAGAACCGACTGGAACTGGAATATCCAGGCCAACTGGACGGCCGACCGCCGGCGCAGCGATACCAACGACAATACCGAGAACAAGATTGGGGGTACCGCCCACGACTATCTTGTTCGCCCCGACCTGGATGACAATCTGCTGGTGGACACCACGGTACGCTACAACCACTCGGACCGATGGGAGTTTGCCGCCTCCATCAAGAACCTGTTTGACGAGGGTGCACTGGAGTCCAGCGGAAGAACCGTTCCCTACGACCTGCCGCTACCCAGGCGCAATTTCTTCGTGGAGGCGCGCTACAGGTTCTAGTCTCACAACCAGTCCTTGCCAGTGCAGACCCTGCGCACACCCGGAACGATCCTGCGGCAACTGTTACTGTTGCTGCTGGTCGGCTATGGGCTTACGCCCGCCCTTTCATCTGCCGGCAATATCCCCGAATACAAACTGAAGGCGGCCTACCTCTATAACTTTGCCTCCTTCACTAGTTGGCCCGAATATGGGGAGACCTTCCACCTCTGCATCTTTGGTGAAAATCCGTTTCGAAAAAACCTGGACCGCATCCGCAGCAAACGGATTGTCGGCAGGCCGATCAAGATTCACTTGATCAATACCATCGAGAGCCTGGACCCCTGCCAGCTTGTCTTTATCTCGGCAGAGGCGAAAAACCGGATGAACCAGGTGCTGGAACACGTCGCTAACCAACCCATTCTGACGATTGCCGATACCCCGAAGGCGCTCAACAGTGGAATCGTGATCAACATGTCTTCCGGTGGCAAACGGGTCTCCTTTGAGGTCAACCTCACTGCGGCAAAAAGACAGGGGTTGAAAATCAGTTCAAAACTGTTGCGATTGGCAAAGCGAGTGGTCAAGTAACGATGAATAGAGAGAGAAAGACCCAACTGCTCCACCACCTGAGAAACATCAACCGGATGACACTGGTGGTTGCGCTCGGTGTGGTGATGCTGGTGTTTATCACAACCCACTTTCTGACCAGCCTGAACACGCTGGTTAATACCAACAAGGCCATTTCGGAGGTACTGGCCGACCAGCTCGGTGCCAGCATGATGTTCCAGGACAAGGCGTCCGCCAGGGTGATTCTGGGCAGCCTGAGCCATACCGAAAACCTGAAGTGCGCCGCCATCTACAACGCAGACAACAGGCTGTTCAGCAAATATCAGCCCGACCATTGCCATATCGATACCGCAACCATGGAATATGATCCGGCACAGCAGACTGCCATGGGGCTGAAACATATCATCATCCATACCCGAATCACCCAGGACGGACAGCTACTGGGTTATCTGGTGAGTGATATCCACTTCGATTCACTCTACCGATCCCTGCTCGTACTGCTGCTGGTCACACTGGTTGCTGTGGTCGTTGCGTTGCTGTTGGGAAACCGTCTGCTACTGCTATTGAGTCACTCGATTCTCCAGCCACTCTCCAATCTGACCCGGCTGATGCAACTGACATCGAAAGAGGCGGACTATCGCTATCGTGCCGATTCCAGCAAGATCGAAGAGCTGGACATCCTCGCCGGCGGCTTCAATACCATGCTGGAACAGATTCAGCTTCACGGTGACAAACTGGAGCGATACCAACAGGATCTGGAACAGCAGATCATCGCCCGTACCGAACAGCTCAACAGTGCCAAGGAGCAGGCCGAAAGTGCCAGCCGGGCGAAAAGCCAGTTTCTTGCCAACATGAGTCACGAGATCCGTACCCCGATGAATGCAATTATCGGTCTGGGCGGACTGCTGCTGAAAACGAAGCTGGATGAGCAGCAGCATGACTATATGGAGAAGGTGAATAACGCAGCACACTCACTGCTCTATCTGCTCAACGAGATCCTCGACCTGTCGAAGATCGAGGCGGGCAAGATTGTGATCGAGATGACCCCGTTCAATCTTCAGAGCCTGCTGGATAACCTGTGCTCCACACTCAGTACCTCGCTGGCGGACAAGCAGGGGGTGATGCTGCAAAGCCGGCTGGACCCATCCATCAACGGAGAGTTGGTTGGAGACCCGCACCGGCTTACCCAGATACTGACCAATCTCTGCAGCAATGCCATCAAGTTTACCGAACAGGGTGGCCAGGTCATGATCCATGCCAGCGTATTGTCATCGGAGAATGATCAGCAACAGTGGGTCCGATTTCTGGTTGAAGATAGCGGTATCGGCATGAGCAGCGAACAGCTCAACCGGATCTTCGAGGCATTTTCCCAGGCCGATACCTCAACATCACGCCGTTTCGGAGGAACCGGTCTGGGGCTCACCATCAGTCAGCAGCTGGTTGAACTGATGGGGGGTGACACCATTGACGTGACGAGTACACCGGGAGAAGGCAGTACCTTCTCATTTGCACTTCCCTTCACGATCACTGATGGGTCGACTGCCCACAAGCTGGAAGATCATACCGAACCCGTTAATGAGCTTGCCCTGCAGGGCAAGAGTCTGCTGGTTGTCGACGACATCAAGGCCAATCGACTGGTTGCCAGTGCCCTGCTGCATGCCTATGGTGCCGAGGTCGTCGAGGCAGAGAGCGGAGAAGAGACACTGCAGTTGGTCGAGCAGTGGCAGCAAACCGGCAAAAGCATTGATGCAATTCTGATGGATGTCCATATGCCCGGAATGGATGGCATCACTGCCACCAGGATACTGCGCGAACGATATCCCTCGCTGATAATGCCGATCATCGCACTCACAGGGGATGTGATGGAAGAGAGCCAGCATGAGGTTGCAGCGGCCGGAATGGATGGCTTTGTCGGCAAGCCGTTGATCATTGAAGAGTTGATTCAGGTACTGATGCAGCTCAACGTGGTAGCTTCAGCGCACACCGCAGTGACCGCCGATGAGGAAGGCCACCCTCCCCTCGAAGGGGCTGCACTCCAACGGGAGCCGATCCTGCAGTTGCTGCAGGGAGAGCTGCTGCAGTTATGGCATGAGGTACAACAGACCCGTGATATGGACACCATTTCCCTCTTCTCCAGAAAATTGCTGATCGCAGCCAGAGACCGGCATTACGATACAATAGAGGCATGGTCTCTGCGACTGGCCAAATATACCGAGGCTCATCTCCGAATGATTGAGTGAGCAAGGAGACAGTGGCACCGCCCAACTCT
>CAYFOR010000069.1:0-15199 GCA_964344785.1 uncultured Piscirickettsiaceae bacterium | reverse complement strand
ATAGAGGGCGCGCCTCCTTGTTTTATGGGTTATTTGGTGAATAAGGCGGGGTTAGACAATCTCGGAGCCGACCTATGTATATTCGATGATTTTTATATACGGGTTCTGAAAACACAAACCTCTCGACAGCTGCATGAGAATTTATGTAACAGGATTGCAACAATATTCATTGTCCCGGAAGGTGAGGCTACTGATGTCTTCCCTGTTTCAAAAAAACCTCATGCTGTTCTCCAGCGGCCATTCACATTGGATGAATTGGCAATAACGATCGGTAATGTAATGAACCATTGATGTGTTCTTTGATGGATATTACTGATTGATCAAGTGAACTTGGGAGTCGGAAATAAGAAATGGGATCAGTACCAACGGTATTAATTGCGGACGATGAAGAAATTGTAAGAGCTCTCATGGTGAAGCTGTTACACCGGGTTCAGTGTGATGTTGTCGCTGTTGCGCAGGATGGTGAGGAAGCGATTGATCTCTTTCGAAGGCATCAACCGGATATTACGTTACTCGATATCAATATGCCGAAAATGAGTGGCATCGATGTATTGCGCAAGATTCGTGAGCAGGACAAGGAGTCCGTTGTCTGCATGAATAGTGGAGATGTGATTCCTGAGGTGATCCGTGAGATTGCAGACTTGGGTGTGGCGGGCTTCCTGGTGAAGCCTATCAAGTATGAAAAACTGCTTGCGATCAAACAGCAATTTATTGATTCCCGGTCGGGTACAAGTGGCAATACCTATCAATCAAGCATTAATAACAAACCATTCTATCCACCAGATGAAGAGCTGGAAAATGCAAGGAAGTTGGTTGACAGTATTGCGTTTCCCGCCATGCCCGAAGCGGTTGCTTCACTACAGCGGGAACTGTTGAAGGATGAGCCGGATAACCAAACCATTGCCAAAATCATCTCGCATGATATCAAGTTGTCGGGAACCCTGTTGAACCTGGTGAATTCTGCTGCCTACGGTCTCAAGCAGAAAGTGAACTCCATATCTCAGGCGGTTGTTATGGTGGGGCAGTCAAGGTTAAAAAGCGTAGTGTTGGCTTCTGCCCTCAGAAATTCTTTTTTAGAAGAGGGTGAGTTTCAGAATGATTTCTGGGATAGGGCCAATGCAACTGCGGTCAGTTCCGAGATGCTGTCTCATGCCGTTATCGGTGTTTCACCGGAAGATGCATTTCTGGCGGGGCTGTTTCAGGATTCGGGCGCGCTGATTTGTGAAAAGAAGAACAAGCGGTATGGTGAAATATATCGACATGCACACTCGGTGGTTGCAACCATCCTGAATTTTGATCGAAAGATTTGCAAGACATCCCATATGGCCATCAGCTATATATTGGCAAAGAAATGGGAACTGCCAGACCATATTTGTGATGCGATCCTCTTGTCACATGTTATTGACTGCTCAAAATTTGAAAGTGGTGACATGGTCGATCTACGGGCTCTGGTATCCATATTGACGGTCAGCAATTATATTGTTGGAAGCGCAATGCATCCTGATGTTGAGATTAAAGCCGAAGGGGTAACCGCATTCAAAACTGCCCTGGAGGAAATCATGATTGATGAAGACGTTCTGTTTGATGCATCGGATGTGGTGAATCGCGCGGTAGCAGTAGCCCATTAAGTTGTCACAAGCCAATACGGTGCCACCACTCACGGACTCAATAACGGCCAATATTCTGTGGCATCGAGGGTCTTTGAGCTGACTGATTCCTGATTGATGTTCTCAAAAACCTATTGTTTTCTGTAGTAAATCATTGGTTCATTTGCAGCCAAACAATTCTTGCTTATGGTCAATATTTGATTACCATAGGAGTAATAATCAACAGACCCTATACAGACTGTCGGACACTTGTGTGGAAAACAGGATAGAAACAAACTATCTGAAGCTGGAGCTGGATTAGCAGGCAACCAGGGATGCCTCGATTTTCAATTTCCTGCAGGAGGCCGCGCTTGACGGGATCTGGTACTGGGATCTTGAAAGGCCGGAAAACGAGTACATGAGCCCCCGTTTCTGGGAAGTGTTTGGTCACGATCCGGAGGAGAAGCAGCATCTGGCCGCAGAGTGGCAGCACATGATTCATCCGGATGATCTGCAGACGGCAATCTCCAATTTTGAGCAGCATTGTGCAGATCCCTCTTATCCCTATGACCAGGTCGTGCGCTATCAACATAAGAATGGCTCAACGGTCTGGGTGCGGTGTCGTGGCATGGCCATTCGTGATGAAAAGGGCAAACCGATCCGAATGCTGGGTGCCCACATCGATGTGACCGAGACGCAAAGCCTGCTGGAACGCTACAGAACGGTGATGGATTCATCCAGTGATGGACTGCATACTCTGGATATGGATGGTCGTCTGGTTGAGTTCAGTGATTCGTTCATCAAGATGCTGGGCTATGATGCAGAAGAGGCAGCACAATTGAGGGTCACCGACTGGGACGTTGCAATTGCGCCTCAGCAGATCATGGAAAGCATCCAGTGCAGTAATGAATCACCGATGACCTTCGAAACCCGGCATCAGCGCAAGGATGGTTCCGTGTTTGATGTTGAAATCAGTGCTCGTGCTTTCTATATTGACGGGGAAAAGTATATTTTCGCCGCCAGCCGTGACATCAGCGAACGCAAACAGACAGAGAGCAGGATGTATGATCTGGTACAAGAGTTGGAGCGGGCTCAGCTGCTTTCCGAGAGAGCGAATCAGGCCAAGGCCGACTTCCTCGCCTCCATGAGCCATGAGTTGCGAACACCGTTGACATCGATTCTCGGAAACTGTGAGTATCTGCTCGAAAGTGGGCCGCTCGACCATGGTGAACTGATCAAGATTGCCCGTTCAATCGAATCCGCTGGCCGCAATCAACTGGCACTGGTCAACGATATACTGGATATGTCCAAGATTGAATCGGGCAAATTTACCATCAGTCATGAGCCTTATGACCTCTCTCTGCTATTGAAGAACCTTCACTCGATGCTTGTGGTCCGTGCCCAGGATGCAAACCTGGCGTTCACCATCCACCAACTGAACGATGAGCCCTACAAGTTGATAGGCGATGCACAGAGAATCACACAGATATTGATCAACCTCGCTGGTAACGCTCTCAAATTTACAGAGTGCGGCAGTGTCACTCTAACCACTAAGCGGCAACAGGATCAGCTGGTCTTCCAGGTGAAAGATACGGGTATCGGGATGTCCTCCGAGGTGCAGAAACGGTTATTCAAGCGTTTTGAGCAGGCAGATGGCACGATCTGCAGGCGATTTGGTGGCAGTGGTCTGGGACTGTTTATCTCGTTCAACCTGGCTGAGTTGATGGGCGGCACCATTCGCGCCCATAGTATCGAGGGAGAGGGTTCTACCTTTGAACTGTATCTGCCTTATCAAAAGAGTGATGTTGCCGTTGGTGATCTGGACGATTACAGCCGCGCAGATACTCAATTTGAGCAGTCATTTTCCGGTCATGTACTGATCGTTGAAGACACACCTGCACTACAGGCGTTGGAACGCCGTATTCTGGAGAAGATGGGATTGACCGTCCAGATTGCGGGAAATGGCAAGGAGGCTATTGGCTGTGCATCTGCTGCTCACTTCGATGCGATACTGATGGACATGCAGATGCCTGTAATGGATGGTATTGAGGCTACACGAAAGCTGAGGGCGTCCGGCAATCGCACCCCGATCATCGCACTGACAGCCAATGTCATGCAGAAACATCGTGATCAATTCCATCAGGCGGGTTGCAACGGTTTTATTGAGAAGCCGATCGACAAGCAGGTGCTGTACAGGATATTGAGTCGATACCTGAAGCAGGCAAATCGAGCTGGTCAATCCAGTGTAGAGTGAGTTGCTTGGAAAACCATCGATTCCGCCCCATCAAGTGCGCCTGTAATATATTTTAATTATATATACATAGAATATGCAAATTATTCAATTTAATTGAATGCTGTATAATGCTCGCCAGTTGAACAATTTTACATGAGGATTTTATGATGAAAAAGATTATTGCTGCTATCGCTCTCGCTGCTGTTGCTTCCAGTGCTTCTGCTTTCTTCGGTGGTTCTGACGATAACCAGTCAGGATACGGTACCGGTTCTGCTGATGGTGCTTTCGACGGAAAGGGTCGCGGAGCTGGAAAGGGTGCTGCTGATGCCGAAGGTAACTTCAGCATGAGCATCAATGCTTCCGGTAAGGGATCTTCTGACATGGAAGCTGATATGGACGCTGCCGAGAATGCTCGTATGAGCGGAAACAGTGATGTCCGCACTGAGTCTCGTCCTCATTACCCATATGCTCCAGTAGCCAAGTAAAGAACGTTTCCTTTAAACGTGGATGTGGGCCCCGGTACTCGTTGAGTATCGGGGTTTTTGCTGTTCATGCTGAAAATGAATCTTTCAGGATACCTGCCAGATCGGGGCATATTCCAGACCACCTGAATACAGGTTTTACGTCGTACCCTCCTTGAAATCTCCCTGCCGGTTTTAACCGATTGGCAGGGGTTTTTATTTGTGCAAATGAGTTACATACTTAGCCATATATGGTTCAGTATATGAAGCCATGGATCGTTACGAAATCAGAATGAAAGTTGAGAATGATTAAGGAAACGGAAATTGCAGCCCCCCGTCGTGGTTTGAATGAGATCACAGGGAAGATCGTACAACTCGTTAATGAGAGCGGTCTGAAGGAGGGGTTGTGTACATTATTCATCCGCCACACTTCAGCCAGCCTGCTGATTCAGGAGAATGCCGATCCAAGCTGTCAGCGTGATCTGGAGCAGTGGCTGGAACGCCTGGTACCGGAAGGTGATGCACTCTATACCCATACCGATGAGGGAGCCGATGACATGCCGGCCCACATCAAGTCGATGCTGACCCAATGTTCGCTCTCAATTCCAATCGTTGGGGGGAGGTTGGCATTGGGGACCTGGCAAGGCATCTTTTTGTGGGAGCACCGAAACCGTAGCCACCGAAGAACACTGATTGTCCATATCGGAGAGTGATAATGAATCTATTCAATGCAGACCGTATTAACGCCACCATCTCTCCTGATGGCACCCTGGGGGTGCTCTCCCAGCATGAGGTGCTGAAAATATTGGGTAGCAGCAAGGAGAAGGGGGAGTTGCATGAGCTTTTCCGGCGTTGTGCGCTGGCGGTGCTCAATACCGGAACCGATATCGATGATTCCAGGGCGGTGATGAAGAAGTTTCACGACTTTGACATCATCCCGCGCCAACAGGATTGGGGGATTCAGTTTGATCTGATCAATGCACCGGCCAATGCTTTCGTGGATGGTGAGTTGATCTATGGTATCCGTGAACATCTCTTTTCGGTGATACGGGACATCCACTCTGCCCATGAGACCCGCCACTCCAACTATTTTGATGACCGTCGGGATGAGAGCAGTGGTATTACCAATGCGGTTTTCCATATTCTGCGTCGGGCCACGGTCTTTGATCGGCACGACCATAATGGTCTGGTGGTCTGTTGGGGGGGGCACTCCATCTGTGGTGAAGAGTATAAATATACCAAGGAAGTGGGGTATCACCTCGGGCTGCGTAAGCTCAATATCTGCACCGGCTGTGGCCCCGGCGCGATGAAGGGGCCGATGAAGGGAGCCACTTTCGGTCAAGCCAAGCAGCGCAACCGTGAGGGCAGGTATATCGGCCTGACCGAGCCCAGCATCATTGCGGCAGAGCCACCCAACCCGATTGTCAGCAATCTGGTGGTGTTGCCCGACATCGAAAAGCGTTTGGAGGCCTTTGTTCGCACAGGGCACGCTTTCATTCTCTTTCCCGGTGGTGCGGGCAGTGCGGAGGAGCTGCTCTATCTGTTGGGCATCCTGCTCCATCCGGAAAATCGGGATATTCCTTTTCCGCTGGTATTGACCGGTCCAGCCTCGACCCATGCCTATTTTGAACAACTCAATGACTTTATCGGCAAGACACTTGGATATGAGGCACAGCAGCGTTATCACATCGTCCTTGATGACCCGATTGCAGTCGCGCGCATGGTGACCCGGGGAATACGTGATGTAATCGAATACCGCAAGCAGAGTGGTGATGCGTTCTTCTTCAACTGGCAATTGCATATCGATCTGCAGTTCCAGCACCCTTTTGAGGTGACCCATGAATCGATGGCTGCACTGGATCTGCATCGTGATCAGGAGCACTACAAAATGGCCTCGAACCTGCGCAAGGCCTTTTCGGGAATCGTTGCCGGTAACGTGCGTGAGGATGGTATTCGTGCGGTAGAGGAGCGCGGTCCCTACCAGCTCAGTGGAGATCCTGAATTGATGGAGTCACTGGGAGAGCTGCTGCAGGGTTTTGTCGAGAAACACCGGATGAAACTGCCCACACATGAATACATTCCATGCTATGAGATCGTGAAGTAGATTGAGCTTGCAATCGCCTAATGATGTATAACCTGTCGGATCAGAGTGGAGATCCGTGCAACTGTGCTTCATCCAGTCCAGCCAGTAACAGCGCTTCACTGAGTGCGATCAGCAGTGATGGTGGTGCGGAGATATAGAATTCGGGGGATGTAACAGAAGTGTGTTGTGCGATGAGTGCAACCAGCTTCGCAGCACGGTCTTGATCAGAGGTATCTTTCATGTCGATCCACTGATAATGGAATGGGTCCAGTATCTCACTCCACGCCCGGACCTGATTTTCCATATAGGGCGGCTCTTCGGATAGCCAGAAAAACAGCACCGGATTATCCATCTCCAGTGAAATAAAGTGCTGTATCAGGCTCTGGATGGGTGCAAAGCCATTCTCCCAGGCGACGAAGACAAACGCCCTGTTGGATGTTTCATTGAGGCAGAACTGCCCGCGTGGTCCCTCAATGGTGACGGAGTCTCCCCGTTTCAGGGAGGAGAACAGCAGCTTTGAGAAAGGGTCTTGCTCACTGCGTCGGATATGGAACTCCAGTTCACCACCGCTACAGGGGCAACTTGCAATCGGGTAGCGGTGCTGTGCATGGAGGTGTGAGAGTATGACGTCTTGCCCCGCCAGAAATTGAAAAGTGTTGGATCGGGGGGTTCGAATGGTTAACCGGGTGAGATCGGGTAAGATCTGCTGTATTCGTTTGACCTTGCAGTGAATCAACTGAAAAGGGATATCTGTACTCTGGCCAAACATCGGAGGTGAGATTTCCAGATCGGAACGGGGAGCGTAGGCGCAGGAGGGGAACCATCCATCGGCCCGATCCTGCTTGGTAAGAATGGAGTCGTGCGGGTAGAGAGGCTGGATATCACCGGAAATCAGTTGTGTTCGGCATTCGCCACAGGTGCCATTGACGCATTTGTAGCGTAGAGACAGACCGGAACGAAGACCGGCCTGCAGAATGCTCTCGCTGCTGCTGCACTCAAACGACCGCTCACCATTGACCGTATTGATCTGGAAGATTGAAGCCATTGTCAATATCGTACCCAAAGCCGCTTGCAAGGAACAGAGAAAAGTCGAATAATGAAATCTGTTCAGGGGGATAAGAGATGCATTCACTCTTACAAGAGACAATCCAGGCCCGTCGCAAGGTATTGGTTGATTACCTTGCGCCCATCATGCAACAGGTTGCGGATGAGATTGTGGTGCTCTGGGGGGATCAAGAGAAGCTTTCTCGCCATTTGAGTCGCCATCTGCAGCCCTGGGCCACGCTTTCGTTTTGTGAAAGGCTCTATACCATAACGCCGCAAGCAGAGCCCTACGGTTCAGTATCCACACAAAATGCGGAGGTGCCCTCAGAGCAGCAGCGCTATGAGGTACTGGCCCCCTATCTAGGCAAGGCGCGGTCGAAGGGGTTTCAGCTGACTCAGGTCTATATCAGTACAAAGCTCCACCGCAGTTGCATCAGTGCAATACAGCCGATTGCCGACTCCGGGGAGGTTGTGGGGTATCTGGTCGGGGATTTCGACCTGCGTCGGCTGCCACAGGATGAGGATGCCATCTGCCCTGAATATACCTGGCGCCAGATCAAGGGGGACCCGGCCATCCGCAGGCAGCTCTTTGCACAACGTTTCGTGCCGCGGGCGATTGATGAGTATTATGAGGATGTCATCAACATACTCGATGAACTGGTGGTGGAGCGGGGCATATTCCGGATCTCCATCCGTTTTCCCAGCTCCAGTGCGACACTCTGGGTGGAAGAAGATCCGTATGACGAACACACCCATGTACTGGGAGAGATCCTCGACCCTTCAATCTGCCTGGTCTATCCCAAAAGACCCTATCCGCAACGGGCCAAGGTAATGACGGATATGGTACGTCCGATTCTCAAACGGTTTGGTGAACTGCGCCGGGCGGATGATGTGGTCTACCTGCGTAACGGCTCACTCAATATCATCAGCGGGCTGGTCGAAACCAACTTCTCCTGTGATGGTACCCACCTGATGCCGGCCGAAATGTTTCTTGAAAAGGATGAGGCCTTCTGGTTCGGGACAACCAAGCAGCAGGGTTCTGTCTGCGGCACCAGTACTAGTGAATCAGGGTAACCGCAACCGTACCATCTTCGTTGAGTGTCAAATCATCGGCCTCGACGGCACCGTTTTCGATGACAGCCAGACCTTCCCAGTCACCATCACCATTCCGTTCAATCGAAACCACCTTGCCGGCCCCCTGGGCAGAGGTGGATGATTTGGAATAGAGGGTTGAACCGGCCGTTGGCGTACTCTTGTCGTGGATAAAGACGGGGTACATCTTTCTCTTCAATTTCCCGAGGTACTCCATCCGGGCGACCACCTCCTGGCCGGGGTAACATCCCTTGGTAAAGCTGAGTCCATTCACATTCTGCAGGTTGATCATCTGTGGCACGAAGGACTCCCGGGTCTGGGCAAAGACCGAGGGGATACCGGAGCGGATCTTGATCAACTCCCAGGACCCTTGCCCAATTGCCGCTGCCTTCACGTGGAAATGGGACCAGATCTTCTTTGCCGGTTCCAGTTGGGTCATCACCAGAAAACGCGGGTTGGGACCAGGAGGCAGACGGACAATGGTGCAGGTCTCGCTGACTGCACCCTGGTCGACCTCTCTCGGTACCTCGGGCCTGGCAATGCCTTCCAGCAGGGTTTCGGCCTGAGGCCCGGCAAGACCAATGCGCACCACATTTTCACTGATGTTCTGAATGGTGACCTTGGAGCGAAAGATGAACATGGTCAGCTTCTTGCTGGCTTCATCCACCAGTTCCCTGGGCAGAAGCAGCAGAAAACGCTGTTGTGCCACTCGCACGACCTTGAACAGAACCAATAGCCGCCCCTTTGGTGTACACCAGCCGGAAAACTGGCTGTTACCGATTTCAAGGGCCTTGATATCGTTGGTGAGCAGGTTCTGGAGAAAGTCGGCACTGTCCTCACCATTGACTTCCAGAATGGAAAGGTGAGAGAGGTCGCAGATCACATTGCCACTGGTAACAACATGACGCTCCTGCTCCAGATTGCCAAAGCTGACCACGGCATCGTCGACCATCTCGGCACCGTGGTTGATCAGAAAATCTCTCCACTCACTATTCATGTTCTTCTCCTTGTCCCTTTGACGGGTCAATACTTGGGAGGCTGTCCGAGAATAGACAGCCTGCTGCAAATCCCATAAAGACCATCATCCGAGATTATTGAACTCGTTAAGTAGGCCCACCATTTGCCCCTTACAATAAACTCACCTTATGGCATTTTTGTGGTTTTCGCTATGGCTTCTGTTTTCGGACAGCCTCTTATCCGCAGGCCTCAGGACGGTATCCTCGGCCACTGCCAGTTTGTCCGGATAGTCCAGAGTATAGTGCAAACCACGGCTCTCTTTCCGCTGCAGCGCGGAGCGGATGATCAATTCGGCCACCTGGGCCAGGTTACGCAACTCCAGCAGATTGTTGGACACCCGGAAGTGGCTGTAATATTCATGGATCTCCTGCTGTAGCAGTTCAATACGGCGCTGGGCACGCTCCAGTCGCTTGGTTGTGCGTACGATGCCGACATAGTCCCACATGAAGCGTCGCAGTTCATCCCAGTTATGGGAGACCACCACCTCTTCATCGGAGTCGGTCACCCGGCTCTCATCCCACTGCGGGATGGGTACATCGACAGCCTCAGGTCGCTTCTCTCCGTTGATCGAATCCGCGGCGGCAGCAGCAAACACCAGGCACTCCAGTAACGAATTGCTCGCCATGCGGTTGGCGCCATGCAAACCGGTATGGGCCACCTCTCCGACTGCATAGAGCCCTTGCAGGTCGGTTTTCCCCTGCAGGTCGGTAACGATACCGCCGCAGGTATAGTGGGCCGCAGGAACCACCGGAATCGGATCGGCCGTCATATCGAAGCCGAACTTCAACAGCTTGTTATGCACCGTTGGAAAGTGCAATCGCACAAAGTCCGGGTCCTTGAAACTGATATCAAGAAAGAGGTGGTCGACGCCAAGGCGCTTCATCTCATGGTCAATCGCTCGTGCCACAATGTCGCGGGGGGCCAGCTCCTTACGGGCGTCGAAGCGTTCCATGAAGTGGGTCAGGTTGGGTAGCAACAATTTGCCGCCCTCACCACGGACCGCCTCCGTCACCAGAAAAGACTTGGCGTGGGGGTGGTAGAGGCAGGTAGGATGAAACTGGTTGAACTCCATATTGGCAACCCGGCATCCTGCTCGCCATGCCATGGCAATGCCGTCTCCGGTCGAGATATCCGGATTGCTGGTATAGAGGTAGACCTTGCTGGCACCGCCGGTGGCCAGGACAATTTGCTGCGACTTGAACAGTTTGACCTGTTCTCCGGGACGGTCGAGTACATAGGCACCGATCACCCGGTTCTTCTCTGCACCGTGCTTCAACTTGGAGTGGGTAATCAGGTCAATTGCAATATGGTGTTCATGGATATCAATGTTGTCGCGTTGACGGACAATCTCTGTCAGGGTATTGCCGACTGCCTGCCCGGTTGCATCGGCTGCATGAACAACACGGCGACTGCTGTGTCCACCTTCGCGAGTCAGGTGGAGTGGGGCATTCGGATCGTCCGGGTCCGTGCGGGAGAAAGGGACGCCCGCCTCAAGCAGTCGGTTGATTGCATGGGCGCCCTGTTCCACGGTATGGCGAACCACTGGCTCTCTGCATAGTCCATCACCTGCATTCAGCGTGTCTGCAATATGGGACTCGATCGAATCTTCACGGTCCAGAACGGCGGCAATCCCGCCCTGGGCGTAGCGAGTCGAGCTTTTGTCCAGGGTTGATTTTGAGAGGATCGCCACCCGCAATGATGGGTCGAGCTGCAGGGCCGTAGTCAGTCCGGCGGCACCGCTGCCGATAATCAACACGTCATATTGAAAGAGCGACTCGTCTGTCTGGAGTGTCATAGCGGAACTATTCTACAATGGGGTTGTCCATTCAGGCCAGATCACATCAATCTTCCCTCCCAAATCGAGAATCGGTAATTGAAACAGCAAGAGGCAGACCAACTCCTGGTTCAACAGGTGCAGCGTGGAGACAAGCGTGCATTTGATCTGCTGGTGCTCAAGTACCAGCACAAGGTGGTTGCGCTGATTGAACGATTCGTTAAGGATCGTGCCGAGGCGGAGGATGTTGCACAGGATACCTTCATCCGGGCCTATCGGTCGCTGGCCAACTTCCGTGGAGAGAGCGCTTTTTACACCTGGCTCTATCGAATTGCAGTGAATACTGCCAAGAATTTTCTGGTTGCCAGGGGGCGGCGTCCCCCTGCAACCGATTTGGATGCAGACGAAGCGGAACTAATCTATCAGGAGCAGGGTCTTACTGAGCAGGCAACGCCGGAAGGCGAGTTGGAACGAGATCAGGCCGAACAGGCGCTGATGAAAGCGCTGCAGGGGCTTTCGAACGAGTTGAGAATGGCGATTACCTTACGGGAACTGGAAGGAATGAGTTATGAGAGCATCGCCGAGGTGATGGACACGCCGATTGGTACCGTACGATCAAGGATCTTCCGGGCCCGGGAGGCGATTGCACAACAGATTGCCGCAGAGTAGAGTGTGACAGAAGATGAATGGTAATGTGAACGAACAACTTTCAGCACTGATGGACGGAGAGCTGTCCGAACAGGAGCTTTCACAGCTGCTTGAACAGATGGAGCAGGAACCGGATGTACGCAGGCAGTGGTCGGACTACCATGCCATACGTCACCGGCTGTTTGAAAAACATCCCTATTCCCCCAATAGAGACTGCAGCGTTGCTGATCGGGTTGCCGAGGCGGTTGCCGCCGAGCCGGTTGTGCTGGCGCCCCGATCCGGTCGATCTGCAAAGGTTCGGAGGCCGTGGGTTCCACTCGCATTGGCGGCATCACTGGCGGGGGCCACTTTCCTGGTGATACAGCCGACGTTGCAACAGGAGATTGAGCCGTTGGCACAAAACCGGGTGGAGACCGAGTGGGTTGAAATCGATGGGCGCTGGGTAGAGCGCTGGATCAACCCGACGCAACAGAGCGACCGGATGCAGTCCTACCTGGTTCGCCACGATGAGAATCGACTGCATGCACGTGAGCGAGCCGCTCTGGTCTCTACCGCACCATCGGCAATCGTGAAGAATACAGTACCGATCGAGAAGAGGATTGTCGGTTGGCGGATCGGCTGGCTGCCGCATGGTTTCCGCAAGGTGGATACGCTGCAACATCAGATCCCCACCTTTGGTGGTGCAGTAACACAACTGGTATTGAGCAATGGTGAGGCGGTCTTTTCCGTCTTTATCGAGAAAAACGGCACGGAAGGGATTACCGAACGGAGGATGAAGGGAGATAACCGGCCGGTTAACCTCTATAGTCATCAGAAACTGGGCCACAGAATTACGGTGCTGGGAGAGATTCCTCCTGACGTGGTGCGCAAGGTTGCGCAATCGATCGAGGCCGAGAGTGGTTGAGGAACGGGCGGTCGTGGTTGCGGTGGATGGGCTGCAGGCATGGGTGGAGGCCGGCAGTAAAGCGGGGTGCGGAAGTTGTAGCGCCGCCTCCAGTTGCGGTACCGCTGCCCTGGGCAAGCTCTTTGGCAACCGCCCCTTCCGGATCGCAGTCAGCAATCCTCTGCATGCGGCAGTCGGGGAGGAAGTGACGATCGCCATTCCGGAGCGTGGACTGATGAGTGGTGCAGCCAGACTCTATCTGCTGCCGGTACTGCTGCTCTTTGCGGTGCTGCTGACCGTTGAGTGGGTGCTGCCCTCGAAAGCGGAATGGCCGGTGGTGGTGCTTTCACTGTTGCTCTCCTGGGGAGGGGTCCGATGGATGAGCAAGGCGGGATGGTTTGAGACCAGTGGCGTTGTACCGGAAATCGTCAGGGTTCACACACAACATATTCAATTGAAATGACAGCAGGGACAGACGATATGAATCAATTCAGCAAAGTTATGGCACATCTACCCTCCACTGTGGTGGCAATGCTGCTACTCACAATATCCTGGAGTGCTGCGGCCGACAGTCATCCGGCACTTCCCAACTTTGTGGAGCTGGTGAAGCAGCAGATGCCGGCTGTTGTCAGTATCAGTGTCAGCCAGAAACGGACGTTGGGTGGTGGCAAAAGTCCGTTTTCCCAGGGGCCTGATGATCTTCCCTATGAAGAGCTGCCCGAATTCTTCCGCCGCTTTTTTGAAGACCGGGGGCTCGGTTTCGGGCCGATGCCGCGTGGCGAGCCGCATGAGTTCGAGACCCATGCGCAGGGCTCCGGCAGTATTCTGAGTGAAGATGGCTATATCCTGACCAACCACCATGTGGTGGAAGAGGCGCACGAGATCATTGTTCGGCTTCACGATCGTCGGGAGTTCAAGGCAGAGGTGGTCGGTTCCGATGCCCGCTCCGATGTTGCATTGATCAAGATCGATGCCGAGGGGCTGCCTACCATCAAGACCGGGGACAGTACCTCGCTGGAAATCGGAGAGTGGGTGTTGGCAATCGGATCGCCCTTCGGCTTCGAGATGTCGGCAACCTCCGGTATCGTCAGTGCCAAGGCACGCAATATTTCAGAAGGGGATCGACAGTTCAACTATGTACCCTTTATTCAGACCGATGTTGCAATCAATCCGGGCAATTCGGGAGGGCCGCTGTTCAATCTGGACGGTGAGGTGGTCGGTGTCAACTCCATCATCTTCAGCAAGTCAGGGGGCTATATGGGGCTCTCCTTTGCAATACCGATCGAGATGGCGATGGATGTGGTCAAGCAGGTCAAGAATGGCGGTCATGTTACACGCGGGTGGCTGGGGGTGTTGATTCAGCCGGTGACTCGTGATCTGGCGGAGTCGTTTGGCATGGATCGTCCGGTCGGTGCACTGGTGGCACAGATCCTGGCAGATGGGCCGGCGGCCAACTCGGACCTGCAGGTCGGGGATGTCATTGTCGAGTTCAATGGTCACTTTATCGAGAGCAATGCCCACCTTCCCCCCATCGTCGGTAGAACGCCGGTAGGCCATCCGGTACCGGTCAAGGTGATGCGTGAGGGGCGGGAACTGCTGATCAAGGTTGTGATTGGCGAACTGCCTTCGGAAGAGGAGCTGGCCGAGGTGCGTCCGCAGCAGGATGATACAAAGGCCTTCGAGAAGAGTGCGACCAAACGGCTGGGCATGACCCTGCAACCGGTACCGAAATCGGTCCGCACAGAGCGCTCCATCCCCTCTGGTGGGGTCTACATCGGAGCGATCGAAAAGGGCAGTGTGGCGGACCATTTCGGTCTGCGCAAAGGGGATGTCGTCAGCCGGGTCAACTACGTGGTGGTTGAGGGGGTAGACCACCTGCTGGATCTGCTGGACCGGCTCCCGCGTGACCGGGGCGTTCCGATCTATGTGGTTCGGGAGAAAGGGCCGATCTTCCTCGCACTGCGCCTTCCCTGAATGTTGGCATTGCAACTGGTGGTACGGGAGGGGTGCCACCTGTGCGATGCATTCGAAGAGGAATTACAGGGCTATCCACACTACCACCAGCTCCGTATTGAACGGATTGTGATCAATCGGCAGCCTGAGCTTGAAGAGCAGTTTGGAGACAAGGTTCCGGTACTGTTGAATAGTCAACAGATCGTCTGTCACTATTTTCTCGATGTGGAAAAGCTCGACAGGTTGTTGTCCGTAAGTGGCTACTCGGCTCGATGAGGCAGAATTGCCGCTTTGAAACCATCTGCTGTCGGCCCACTTTGCCTGGTAATTGAGGATTGGGAGATCTCTGAAGATATCATTCAATCAAGGTTGTAGTCTATTCCAATCCATAAATGGCCCTGAACAGAGAGGGTAAGAGTGAGTTC
>CAYFOR010000068.1:0-15336 GCA_964344785.1 uncultured Piscirickettsiaceae bacterium | reverse complement strand
AATAACCAATCATCCAGTTACGCAAGGTAAGACTGATATTGACCGCTCTGCTTGCTTGTACAGACAGCTCATGGTGAACATTCTGAATGGATTGAATCAGTTGGGGGAAATTGAGTCGATTGTAGGTGTTCATTCTCTTTTCAGTTCTTGATGGTGTACTGTAACCACTGCTTTCCTTGGTCAGTCAGACGATAACACTGGGTCGGACTGCGCGGAGAATCCGGCTGGGTGCGCTCGACCCATCCACCTGCCAACGCCGGGTTGAGATAATTCTTTCGAAAGGTAGGCGGATGAGACAACCCCAGTGCCTGCATCAGATCACGACTCCCCCACTCCTCGCCCCCAATCTGTTGCATCAGCACATTTACTTGATCGGTTACTTGGTCGCCTACTTGGTCGGTTGCCACAGCCTCACCAATCGCATCTCGCAATGCAACCAACATAAACTCAACAAATAGCGTTGCATCCCCCAGCCGGTCGGCCTCCATCAATACTTGATAATAGGATTCCTGCCGATCATGGATTACCGTCTCAACCGGCAGGAAGGCAAACAGCGGCTTCCAGTCGCGCAATATCAACGTCTGCCAGAGTCGGCCCATCCGCCCATTACCATCTGCAAAGGGGTGGATAAACTCCAGTTCGTAGTGAAATAGTGAACTGGCGATCAATGGATGCTCATCGGTTGCTGCAATCCACTGAAACAGATCCCCCATCAATTTGGACAATCGATCTGCTGGCGGTGCCATATACAGCAGCCTCTCCTCCCGAAAGATACCCACCCCTCCAGCACGATACCGACCTGCCTCATCAACCAGCCCCTGCATCAGCAGCGCATGTGCAGCCAGCAAATCCTGTTCGGAGCCGGGGTGCCACTGCTCCATCGCCTCATAGCAAGAGAAGGCATTACGCACCTCCTGAATCTCACGCGGATGGCCCAGCACCCGTTTGCCCTCAATCACTGCGGTTACCTGTTCAAGAGAGAGGGTATTGTTCTCAATCGCCAATGAGGCCTGAATGGTCCGGATACGATTTTCCCGGCGCAGACGTGGTGACTGATGCTGCTCTGCCAACGCGGTATAGCGCCCGACCATCTCACTGATCTCGGCAACCAGCGTGAGCATAGTGGGCGTGATTGTGCAAGGTGGTTTGTAGGCTGCCATCTATCTGCACTCTACAGGGCCAATGGCCTCTGCTGCTGGGTGTGTGGCCCTCGCCCTTGCGGCACAAGGTTGTTATCCCTTAACCAGCCGACCCATCGGCGCAGTGTATCAGGAGTAAAACGGCGTTTCTTTTCATGCCAGTTCTCGCGCACCTCGGTAATGATCTGCTGCTCATCCGGCTGGAGGCCATCCATCAACAAATCATTCCAGGCCGCAAAGAGTGTTGTGATGATCTCAACCTCTTCCGTCCTCTTGCTCTTCAACAGCTGAAGCAGACGGTCCAGCTCCTTGATCTCCCACTTACTCATGATGCGAAGTGCCTGATTACACACCTCGGCAAGCGGCTGTAGAGGTCTGTATTCCACTTTAGTTTGATCTGCCTTGATCTCTATCTTCTGAAGATCAAACAGCCCTTTGCTCTGCCTCACCTCTTCAAAGCTGTAGATCCAGGTGTCAAGCGGCCCTGCCGCTTGACGCTCAGGCTTCCACTGCAGATCCAGTCCCACATGCGCCTGTGCCAGATAAATTACCTTTGCCAGAGCGGTACGACCAAAGCTGGGGCTATCTGCCATTTTTTGAACCGCATAGCCGCTAACCGCCAATCGGTAGTCCGACAGACTGATTGGTTCTACACGGTCACTGGAGAGCTGATGAACCAGTGCATTCAGTAGCTCACCCTGTTTGCTGGTAGTTGCATCGATCTGTTTTTCGAGTGAATCACACAGGGCCATTAACTGGTCGATTTTGGTGACGATGCGGTGTTGTTCAGAGAGAGGCGGGAGAGAAAAAAGCTGCTCAGCAAAGTAAGGGGTCGGTATACGCTTCTGTCCTGCAGAACCAGTCATGTTTGGCACAGCTTTGGAAATATAATGGGGATTTTTCAAGTAATACAAAAGAAATCTAGGGATAACAGAGTTAAACGCATTCCTGAAAACATGAAGCTCCGTTGTACCAGCTCCAATCCCATTAGGTAAACCTGAGAAAATACAGGATTTTGCATTTTCAAAACAAGGTGTGATCTTGGCCATGCCAACATCGCCATCAGCAAAATGAGTATAGCCTTTCTTGATTTCACTCCACGAACGTTCCTCAAATTGGTGCTTCTCGGAATAGCCTTCAGGAATCATTGGCATAGGAACGAATCCCACTTTTAATAAGTCCTCAGCATTATTACGAGGATTGATGAGCCCGATTTCACCCAACCTCACCCATTCCCACCCCTGCGGCAGCTCATAAGGCACTTCCTCCGGCTTAATAGGAGGCAATGCCTTTGCTTTTCTTCTCGTCTTTGCGTCTTTGCGTGAAATTCTCTCTTTTTCAGCCTGAATCTCTTTCAGCAGTTCACTAGCTGGTGGGTCATTGAGGTCTTGCGGGACAAGCCGCCCCATCACGGCAAGCTGGAGGATGGCCTTGCGCAGTTCGGCAACATTTCCCTTTACTCTATAGAGTTCACTGAAGTGTTGCTGGATAAAACCAAAGCCATCACTACTCCTGCAGCTCTTTTCACTGTCATTCCCGCGAAGGCGGGAATCCAGAGATTCGGAGTAGCTGGATTCCCGCCTTCGCGGGAATGACGGTAGAGGTTGTGGGGAGGAGGTGTCGAGCAGTTGTTTGATAGCGGCAGCATGAACAGCCAACCGCTTCTCCTCGCGCTGTTTGCGTAGCTCTTCCAGCGCATCACAACGGGCCATTAATTGGTCGATACGGTTGGTCTGTTTCAGAAACTCACTGACCTTCTCTGCAACCCGCTGGGTGCGCTTTTCCAGTACCAGAGACTTGTCGAAGTCCTTCTGATTGTAGACGCGATCTTCAATCTCGTTGCCATATTTATCCGCCATACCCTTGTCTGGCCGCCACCCTTGCAGGTCACGATCCATGTCAATACGAACCACTTTGTAGGGGGCAAGGAAGCCGTCATCAATACCCTGCCGCAATGAATAGGTGTAGATTGGATCACCAAAGTAGTCGATATTGGAGACCGCTTTGGTCTCCTTGGGTGTGGCTGTGAGGCCGATCTGGGTAGCCGAGGAGAAGTACTCGAGAATCTCCCGCCACGCGGAATCAGCCGCGGCACTGCCTCGATGGCACTCATCAACCACAATCAGGTCGAAGAAACCGGGGCTGAACTGCTTGTAGATATTCTTCTCTTCCTCACTACCAGTCACAGCCTGATAGAGTGAGAGATAGATCTCATAGGATTTATTGGCCTGGCGCTTCTGGATCTTGGTCATTGCCGAACCAAACGGCTTGAAGTCGTTGGTCATGGTCTGATCCACCAGAATGTTGCGATCTGCAAGGAACAGGATTCGTTTACTGGATCTGGACTTCCAAAGCCGCCAGATGATCTGAAATGCGGTGAAGGTCTTGCCAGTGCCCGTCGCCATCACCAACAGAATACGGTTCTGACCTTGAGCAATAGCTTCGATGGTTTTGTTGATGGCAAGCAGTTGATAGTAACGTGGCGTTTTGTCGCCACCATCACTGTAATAGTCTTGGGTGATTAGTCCGTTTTGCTGCTCATCCAGGCCACGTTGCTGTGACCACCACTGCCACAATGTTTCTGAAGCAGGAAATTCATTCAGCCCCAGTTCTCGCTCAACAACTCCATCGGTTGCAATCTTGTTGTGAAACAGAAAACCATCACCATTGGAGCTGAACACAAACGGTACCTGCAACATCTCGGCATAGCCCAATGCCTGCTGCATTCCATCTCCAACACTGTGTTTATTGTCTTTGGCCTCAATGATGGCGATGGGAATATTAGGCTTGTAGAACAGTACATAATCGGCACGTTTGTGCTTGGCTCGCGTATGTAACTTACCACGAACAATCACCCGCCCCTTGGTCAAAGAGAACTCTTCACGCACTTGTGTTGCGATATCCCAGCCTGCCTGCTCCAGTGCAGGTGTAATACATTTGGTGCAGATATCACGTTCTGAGAGGTTGTGCTTATTCAATGGGGCACACTCATCCTATCTATGCTTAAACAGAGGGTTATGCAAGTATATAATGCCCCCTCTCTTCAAGCCATTTTCGGAGCCACTAGCCATGCAGGATTACAAAAAGGATTTTCTCGACTTCGCCATTGAGGCCGACGTCCTCCGTTTCGGAGAGTTCACCCTCAAATCCGGCCGTATCAGCCCCTACTTCTTCAATGCCGGGCTGTTCAATACCGGTGCCCAGATGGCGCGACTGGGAAAGTACTATGCTGAGGCCATTGTCGACAGCGGCATTGAGTTCGACCTGATCTACGGCCCGGCCTACAAGGGGATTCCACTGGCTGCAGTGACTGCCACCTATCTTGCAGAGGAGCATGGACGCGATCTGCCGTTTGCCTTCAACCGCAAGGAGGCCAAAGATCATGGCGAGGGAGGCAACATCGTTGGTGCCCCACTTCAAGGGCGCATCCTGGTGATCGATGACGTGATCTCGGCCGGTACCTCGGTACGTGAATCGGTCGAGATCATCCAGTCCAACGGAGCCCGGTTTGCCGGCGTGGTCATCTCACTGGACCGTCAGGAGCGCGGTCAGGGAGAGCAATCAGCCATCCAGGAGGTGGAGGCCGAGTACGAAGTCTCAGTGGCCAGTATTGTCGGTCTTGCAGACTTGATCACCTACCTTCAGGAACGCCCCGACATGGCAGAAAATCTGGAGCGGGTAGAGGCTTACCGAACACAGTACGGCGCATAAGCTGCCAACCAATGCCAAAGGGCCGGTATTCACCCGGCCCTTTGGAGATCACTCTGCCTTGCTGAAGGCCCCTCTCAGAACCGCATTGCATGAGCTTCTGCTGAATGAGCGGCAGTGCAGTACCAGCACACCCATGACTGCAATAACCCCAAACCCAAGAAATATCAGTGTCCCATCCATGTCATCACTCCTTTTTCTTTTTCCACTTATATTGATTAACAACCACTTGTTATAGCCATGCGGCCCCCTTGAGAGCCCCGAACAGCCACTTCATCTCAAGCTATTCACCCTTGCTCTTGCTCTCTGCCTTTTTCAACAGTGCCTCAATACCATAGCGCTGAGCGATCATCGCCAACTGTTTGCGGTAGTACATTACTGCGCTGTTGTTGTTGGCAGATACATCGAAAATCTTCCAACCATTCTTGGTCGGGTGGAAACTGAAGGTAATCTTCACCGGGAAGCCGCGCGGATGCGTAATGCGGGCCGCTACGGTTACTTCCTTACCGAAACGCGAACGTTTGGCCGGATAGAAGGTAACCCGGTGGTTGGTATAGGCATAGGTTGCAATCTGCTGTCCCAGTGCGGCCATGAACATCTCTCGCAGCTTCGTAGAGAGTTTATTGAGTTGTGCCTCATCCAGGTCCTTGGCCATCTTCCCTGCCGCCAGGCGGGTCATATGATCAAAATCGAAATAACTACCCAGCTCACGATTCACAAAGTCGAGAACATTGGACAGATCCGTACTTCCGGTACGACGCAGATAGGAGAAGGTCTGCTCGACGCCTTGACGCAACAGCTGATCCGGTGTTGCCTGCCGCGCCGGCTGGTAGCGTGGCATCGGTACCGGTGGTCGGTAAGGGTTGAAGGACTGGGCCTGCCCCCGGTATCCATATCGGTTGAAGTCCTGGCGATCACTCCTGTCCTGTGCGACGGTATGTGGCGCAATCAGCAATGCACCCAACAGCGCAACTCCAATGTTGCGAATAATATTCAACTTCATCAACGACTCTCCATATCGACTGTTAGCGTGCGCAATATTATCAACCACATTTACTCTCGCCACAATTAAGACAAGTCATGCACCCATCCATTTTTATAACGGCCTTGGTACTGCACTTGGCACAGAGTTGGGCTCCATCGGGAAAACTGCTCTCTGTCGTCCCGGATGCCACCTCCTCCTTGGCCTTGTCCTGCTGCTCAAACTCGGCCCGCTTCTGATCCAGAAAGGCCTTCTGCTCTTCGTCCAGGCAGTCGCCGCCGATCATGCCGATCGACTTGAGATGGCATTCGATACAGTCTCCAATCTCGGCCACCAGCGAAGGCATATATTTCCCTCCGCGCTTGAAGTACCCACCCCGCGGATCGAAAACCGAATGTAGCTCCTCCACCAGGAATGTGACATCCCCTCCCTTGCGGAAGATCGCAGAGATGATTCGGGTCAGTGCCACAATCCACTGAAAGTGATCCATATTCTTGGAGTTGATGAAGATCTCGAACGGGCGACGCTGTTCATGCTCGGTCCCCTCATTGAGAACGATGTCGTTGACCGTGACATAAAGTGCATGCTCGGAGAGCGGCGTCTTGATCTTGTAGGTGGAACCGACCAGATGATCCGGCCGTTCCAGCTTTTCATGCATCTGGATGACATTGGAGAAAGGGTCCTCAACCAGGGGGGTGCTCTCCTGAGCTGGTGTCGGCTCCTCCACACTTGCTGCCGCCTCCTCCGCACTGGCCACATCATAGCCCACGATCTTCTTCTCAATCTTTACCGTCATAACTCAACTCTTTCTTATCAAACAATCCAATCCGACCATTCTCTACTGGCAGGAAACATGATTACTCTGTCTGGTGTGGTCTACTCCGCTCCCATTCGGGGTCCCTACCGCAGCCAAATAGGCCTTATGCCGCACGATCATCTCCTGTATCTCCGGCACCAGTGCTGTCGGAATCTCCATCACGGTCTTCTCCGATGAATCGACCCCCAACTCACTCCCAGTATGACTCTCATCCTCTGCCTGTGTCGCGTAGTACTCGAACACCGCCTTGATACGGTTTTCGTCCCATCCCGGTGGGAATCTGTTCTCACTCATTGATCACGCCTCCTGTAATACCATCACCAAGCCAAGCCGCCAACATACTCTGTATCCCCATATCTGTAGATCAGAACTTTCCGTAGTAACCCTCTTTCAGGGCATCATAGAGATTGGCTGCGGTGTGGGTCTCCCCATCATATTCAATCTCTTCATTGCCCTTCACCTCTATCGTCGAGCCATCCTCCAGCTCGAATCGGTAGGTGGTGTTCTCCAGATCCTTCTCCTTCACCAGCACGCCCTGGAATGCCTCCGGGTTGAAGCGGAAGGTGGTACACCCCTTCAGCCCCTGTTCATAGGCATAGAGATAGACATCCTTGAACGCCTCGTAGTCAAAGTCAGTCGGAATATTGATCGTCTTCGATATCGAGGAGTCGATCCACTTCTGGGCCGCCGCCTGCACATCCACGTGGGCCTTCGGCGTGATGGTGTCAGCCGAGACGAAGTAGTCCGGCAAGCGGCTGCCTTCATCCTCGGAAAACGGCTCGGCATCCGCATTGACCATTGCCCGATAGGCGAGCAGCTCAAAGGAGAAGACATCCACCTTCTCTTTTGATTTCTTCCCCTCACGAATCACATTACGCGAGTACATGTGAGAAAAGCTGGGTTCAATGCCGTTACTGGCATTATTAGCTAGCGAGAGCGAGATGGTTCCGGTCGGTGCAATCGAGCTGTGGTGGGTAAAGCGACACCCCTGCTCCTCCATCTCTGCCACCAGCCCCGGATCAACCTTGGCGATCTGCTGCATATAGCGACTGTACTTTGCATGGAGCACCTTGCCCAGAATCTTGTCGCCAACCGTCCAGCCATCGGCCACCAGCTCGGGACGCTGACGCACCATATCCCGGGTAATCTCGAATTCCTGATCCATAATCGGTGCGGCACCCTTCTCCCTGGCCAGATCAATACCGGCCCTCCAGCCGGTCAGGGCCAACTCACGGGTCACCCGCTCGGTAAACTCCAGCGAATCATCATCACCATACTTCATCCCCATCATAGTCATCGCAGAGCCCAGCCCGAGATATCCCATGCCATGACGACGTTTGTTCAGAATCTCCTTGCGCTGCTGTTCCAGCGGCAGCCCGTTGATCTCGACCACGTTATCGAGCATCCGGGTAAAGGTCGCCACCACCCGACGATAGGCATCCCAGTCAAAATGGGCCGAAGCGGTGAACGGGTCGCGCACAAAACGGGTCAGGTTGATTGACCCCAACAGGCAGGCACCGTAAGGGGGCAGCGGCTGCTCGCCACAAGGGTTGGTCGCGCGTACCACCTCATCGAACCAGTTGTTGTTCATCTCATTGACCTTGTCGATCAGGATGAAACCGGGCTCGGCATAATCATAGGTAGAGGACATGATCACATCCCACAGACGTTGCGCACGGATGGTCTTGTAGACCTTGCAGGCCACCAACCCGTCACTATTGGTGATATAACCCTCGGGCTCGGGCCAATCGCGCCAGACCACCTGATCCGGGTTATAGAGATCGAGCGATTCGCTGTCGATCACCTGCTGACTGACCGGGAAGGCAAGCGACCAGTCGCTGTCTGCACGGACCGCTTCCATGAACTCTTTGGTAATCAACAGGGAAAGGTTGAACTGGCGCAGCACACCATCCTGGCGCTTGGCGCGGATAAACTCCATTACATCGGGATGTCCCACATCAAAGGTGGCCATCTGTGCACCACGGCGCCCCCCCGCCGAAGAGACGGTGAAGCACATCTTGTCATAGATATCCATAAAGGAGAGCGGCCCGGAGGTGTAGGCACCAGCCCCGGCAACAAAGGCCCCCTTGGGGCGTAGCGTGGAGAACTCATAGCCGATACCGCAACCGGCACGCAGGGTCAGACCCGCCTCGTGAACCTTTTCAAGGATACCGTTCATCGAATCCTCCACCGTACCGGAGACGGTACAGTTGATGGTGGAGGTGGCGGGCTTATGCGCCTGCGCCCCGGCATTGGAGGTGATCCGTCCCGCCGGGATCGCTCCATTCTGCAGTGCCCAGAGGAACTCGTTATACCACTTCTCTTTCAATTCCGGTGTCTCTTCAACCTCTGCCAGCGCACGCGCAACACGACGATAGGTATCCTCAATGGTCTCATCGACGACCTCTCCCTCCTTGCTCTTGAGTCGATACTTCTTGTCCCAGATATCGAGCGACGCAGACTGCAGCGGCACCACGACCTGTGGACGGGTCAGTGGTGGCACGGAACGAAGCTGAGCTGTTTTAGACATTCTCCCCCCTTTTCTCAATCAGCAATAAAAAACGGTATCCCCGGCTACTCCCTAGCAGACAGAAAACACAAGATGTAGTGTTTGGATGTGGCGAGAATAGCACCAATTACAAATCAGTCAACACTCCAAACAACCACCACAATATAACATCATGCATTTGTTTTTAAACCAAAAGTATAATTCAATTCAACACTATAATAATTAACTTTCAGGAAGATAGAGAAAATTAAATTTTTTTCAAAAACACTACATATTGTGTTTCGTCACAAATTGCCCACACCTTTATCCACACCTGCGCCTTTACCCGATCCATTAAGGAAACCCTTACTTTTGGATAAAAATGGATTGAATTTCACACAGCCGATGGCATTCTCCCCCACCAGGATGGAATATCACGATTACTACAAGACACTGGAAGTCAGTCGCAGCGCCACTCAGGATGAGATCAAGCAGCAGTACCGGCGGCTGGCACGCAAGTATCACCCGGATGTGAGCAAGGAGGCCGATGCCGAACAGCGGTTCAAGGAGATTGCAGAGGCATATGAAGTTCTCAAGGACCCGGAAAAGCGGCGCTCGTATGATCAATTGGGCTCCAACTGGCAGGCAGGCCAGGAGTTTCGCCCTCCACCGGGGTGGGAACAGGCATTTGGTGGCGGCTCCCATTTTGGTGGTGGATTCGGTGGAAATGCAGGAGGGTTCAGTGACTTTTTTGAGTCCATCTTTGGTGCCAGTGCAGCAGGCGCGGGCTTCTCAACCACACCACCGAAGCCGCAAAACCAGACCCTGCGTGTCACGATTCGGCTGGAAGAGTCTTTTCATGGGGGGCGACGTGCCATCCAGATTCCTCAATATGGCCCAAACGGGCAGCCGACCAGAGCACACAAAAAGCTGGAGATCCGTATTCCCCAAGGAATCCAGCAGGGACAGAAGATCCGTCTGGCAGGGCAGGGACCGGCCGCACCGGGTGGCGCCCCTCGTGGAGACCTGCTGCTTGAGGTCCACTTTGAGGATGGACCACTGTTCCACGCAGATGGCACCAATATCCTGATGGCCCTACCCATCACCCCATGGGAGGCCGCACTGGGGAGCAAGGTGAAAGTCCCCACACTGGGTGGTGAGGTGGAACTGAAAATCGCCCCAGGCGCTCAGAGCGGACAGAAGATGCGGTTAAAAGGGCGTGGACTACCGGGCAAGAGCCCCGGGGACCAGATTGTGACACTGCAGATCCAGACTCCACCCGCTGAATCCAGCACCATCAGACAGCTCTATGAGCAACTGCAACAGGCCAGCGATTTCAACCCCAGAGCTCATTTCAAGCCATGACTCTCCACTCTCAGTCACTGTATTGTTTACCATAGACACAATGCGCTACACCATTACACTACTATTGATCCTCACCAGCCTGCCACTACAGGCCGGAATCTCGCCACTCGCCTTCGGTAGTCGTGGCGGCATACCCACCCTCGCCCCGATGCTGGAACAGGTCATTCCTGCGGTGGTATCGATCTCGGCAACCATGAAGAGTGCCCCCGCCCCCTCCTCACCGCCTCCCGCTGAATCTGCCACCATCACGCCGCTACAGCGCAATCAGTCCGGCCTTGGCTCAGGGGTGATCATTGACCATCTGCACGGTGTCATTGTTACCAACCATCATCTGATTGAGGGGGCAACGAAGGTTGAGGTGACGCTGAATGATGGGCGTAGCTTTGATGCCACCACCATCGGCAGTGACAAGGAGACCGATATTGCACTGTTGAGGATCAACGCAACCAACCTGCGTGAACTGCCGCTAGGGGACTCCACCGCCCTCCGGGTCGGTGATTTTGTAATCGCCGTCGGCAATCCGTTCGGGCTTGGCAACACCGCCACATCCGGTATTGTCAGTGCGCTGGGGCGCTCCAACCTTGGTCTGGAGCAGTTCGAGGCATTCATTCAGACCGATGCCTCGATCAATGTCGGCAACTCCGGTGGCGCACTGGTCAATCTCAACGGTGAACTGGTCGGTATCAATACCGCAATCCTGGCCCCCAACGGGGGCAGCGTCGGTATCGGTTTCGCCATCCCGATCAACATGGTACGGGAGATCAACAACCAACTGCTGCGCCACGGCAAGGTACACCGTGGACAGTTGGGGCTTCGCGCCAAGCCGCTCTCTGCAACACTAGCCCGAAGCCTACGTATCGCCCCTGACCAGGGTGTGGTTGTCAGCGAGGTACTACCCGGTTCATCTGCAGCGCAGGCACGCATCGAAAAGGGAGATGTGATTCTTTCTATCAATGGACACCCGATCAACACCCCCAATCAGCTCGACAATGTGATCGGACTGTTCCCGGTCGGAAAGGATGTCAAGCTCTCCCTGCAGCGTGGAAACCGACGCTTCAACCTGTTCGCGTCGATTGAACCGACCCGGCGCAATACGGTCAAGGGCAGCACACTGAGCAGTAACCTTGAAGGGGTGATACTGGCCCCACTCTCCCCTCTGCAGCGCAATCTTTACAGTACCGGCGGGGTAGCCGTCACCGAAGTGGACCGTCGGCAGTCCGGCTGGAAACTGGGGCTGCGCCCTGGTGATGTCATCTTTTCACTCAACCGACAGCCTGTGACCAACCTCAACATGATTGAAGAGGCCGGCACACTCTCCGACAAGATGGTGATCATCCGTTTCTATCGGGGAGAGAAGATTATGGAGATCATGATGCACTAGAACGCATCTGTGCTAACTGCTCACCGGACCGTAAGGGGCACCCCGTTCACGGTCATGGCGCACCATGCGATACTCTACAAACTCCGCCTCACTACGGCAGTGGAGAAAGGGGTTTCCCAGCCGCTCCTCCTCCAGTGTAGAGCTGGGCTGTACCGAATAGCTATGTCCGGGATAGATCCGGGTCGATGGATCAAATGTTTCCAGCAGATGGTTCAGCGACTGAAACATCGCGGTCGGGTCCCCCCCCTCCAGATCACAGCGACCACACCCATAGACAAAAAGAGTATCACCGGTAATCAGGTTGTTACCCGCATGGTAACAGGTACTGCCCGGGGTATGGCCAGGGGTTGCCACCGCCTGGATGGTGCTCTCTCCCAGGCGATATTGAAAGGGGACATCGAAGCTGCTCCAGCCATGCTGTTCCAATCCGAAATGGACCTCATCCAGCCGGTTGATATAGACGGGCACACCACTTGCCTGCTGCAGCATTTCAACACCGTTGATATGATCGTGATGGCCATGGGTCAACAGGATCACCGCAATCTGCAACCCCTTCTGCTCGGTATAGGCCAGAATCTTTTCCGGCTCCCAGGCGGGGTCCACCACCGCCACTTGCGATGAGGCGCTGTCTACCACCAGATGAATATAGTTATCCATCGGCCCCAACTCCAGTGTTTGAATTTCCACCATCTCTGTATCCTCTGTCGTGTTACCATCTGTCTCATGTTAACCGCCCAACACTCAGCTGCGGATTGTGTCTAAAACCAACAAGAAGAACGCACCCAAAAAGCGTCCTCGTAAAGCAGCCCAAACCACCGTTCCCACCTTTACCACCCTGTTTCGTGGCGCGGCCCCCTATATTAACGCACACCGCGGACGTACCTTTGTGCTATCGATCAGTGGAAACCTGATCGACTCTCCCCGCTTCCATGAACTGATTCACGATATTGCACTGCTCAACAGCCTTGGTGTCCGCCTGGTACTTGTACATGGGGCACGCCCCCAGATTGATGAACGTCTGCGTGACTTTGAGCTGGAGGGTGAGATCGTCAATGGTCTGCGCGTCACCACAGACGAGGCACTGCTCTGTGCCAAAGAGGCCGTGGGTACGATCCGGATCAACATCGAAGGGCTCCTCTCCACCGGCCTGCCCAACTCACCGATGTCCGGTGCCAATATTCGGGTTGCCTCGGGAAATTTTGTCACTGCACGCCCGCTTGGTATCCGTGAAGGTGTGGACTACCTGCACACCGGGGAGGTGCGCCGCATTGACATTCCCGCCGTTGAGCAGCTTCTCGACAGCGGTTTTATCGTACTTCTCTCCCCATTGGGTACTTCACCCACCGGGGAGATATTCAATCTGAGCAGCGAGGACGTCGCCACCTCTGCCGCAATCCAGTTGCAGGCAGACAAGATGATTTCACTGATTGATGAGAGCGGACTGTTTGATGATAAGCATCAGACCATCCATGAACTCACCCCCGATCAGGCCGAGCAGCTACTGCAGCAACGTGAAATACCGGAACAGTCTGCCCGTCAACTCCTCAGCGCTATCCACGCCTGCAGGCAGGGATTGCCCCGTTCGCATATCCTCAATGGGAGTGAACATGGCGTGCTGCTGCAGGAGCTCTTTACCCGTGATGGTGTCGGCACCATGGTCACGGCAGAACAGTATGATGACATCCGTGCCGCCACGATTGAAGATATTGGCGGGATCATTGAGCTGATTCAGCCATTGGAAGCAGAAGGGATGCTGGTTCCCCGTTCCCGTGAACTGCTGGAGATCGAAATCGACCACTTTACCGTGATGGAGCGGGATGGCGGCATCATCGGGGTGATCGCACTCTACCCGTATCCGGAACACGAGATCGCAGAGGTGGCCGGGCTTGCGATCCACCCGGATTACCAGAACCAGGGGCGTGGCGAGATGCTGCTGAAATATATTGATCACCAATTGGAAAAGGACAAAAGCAACACCATCAAGCGGCTATTCGTGCTCTCGACCCGTACTGCCCACTGGTTCCTGCAGCAGGGCTATCAGTCGGCCAGTCTAACGGACCTGCCGATTGAACGGCAACACCTCTATAACTACAAACGGAATTCCAAAGTGTTTATCCGCAACCGCGACAAGGCGGACAACTGATGGCCAAATCCCCTATCGCCAAACGTTTTCGCGGCTTTCTTCCTGTTGTTGTGGATGTAGAAACAGGCGGGTTCGATGCCAAGAAAGATGCCCTGCTGGAGATAGCTGCAGTTATTCTCGGCTATGACGAGCAGGGAAAACTCTCTATTCTCGAGAGCCATGAGCAGCATGTACTACCTTTCAAAAATGCCAACATTGACCCCAAGGCGCTGGAGTTTATCGGGCTGAAAGACCCTTGGCACCCATTCCGCATGGCTGTGGAAGAGAAAGTGGCCTTGGAGACCATCTTCACTCCAATTCACGATGCCGTCAAAAAGAGTGGCTGCAGCCGCGCCATTCTGGTTGCCCATAACGCCTGGTTTGATCTCGGATTCATCAATGCCGCAATAGACCGCTGCAAGATCAAGAAGAACCCCTTCCACTCTTTCAGCAGCTTCGACACTGCAACACTGGGCGGTGTATTCTATGGACAGACCGTCCTTGCGAGGATGGCAGAGGCCGCTGGCATCCAGTGGAATCAGGAGTCGGCCCACAGCGCACTCTATGATGCCGAACAGACCGCGCTGCTCTTTTGCAAGATGGTCAACGAGTGGGATCAGCTGAGCAACCGATTCCCTGGCGCCCAGACGGCAGGCAACTGAAACCTCAGGCCTCTGCCTGCTGCTTGCTGGCTGCCGACTCCATCATCGTCTTCAGCTCTCCACTCTGGTGCAACTCCAGCGTGATATCACAGCCACCCACCAATTCACCATCTACGTAGATCTGTGGAAAGGTCGGCCAATCTGCATAGCGGGGCAGATTTTCGAAGATCTCCGGGTCTTCCAGAACATTCACATAGGAAAACTCGACACCAGTCTGCTGCAGTGCTGCAGCGGCACGACTTGAAAAACCACAGACCGGGAACTGGGGTGTCCCCTTCATGTAGATTACAACGGGATTATTCTTGACCTGCTGATCGATTCTATCCAATACATCCATGTTTCTAACTCCAACAATATGCTGCAGCCCAGAGGGCCGTTAACCTGAAAAAAGCGAGGATATGATAGTAAAAACCTACATTTTTAGTCAAGATTGATTCGACTCACTGAAGCATTAACCTACTCTATCCACCTCCCCACCTTATAGATATCACCTACCCTTTGATTTAAAATAGACGGACGGAGTGTAGCTCAGCCTGGTAGAGCACTACGTTCGGGACGTAGGGGTCGGAGGTTCGAATCCTCTCACTCCGACCATTAAAATCTATTTTCATGTAAGCACTCACTGGTGTCCCAACGTTTAATCGAATAAATTCAATTGGTTATTGATGACGT
>CAYFOR010000067.1:0-15418 GCA_964344785.1 uncultured Piscirickettsiaceae bacterium | reverse complement strand
CAACGACTCTGATATACAGCTCCCTTCGGTTACCTTTTTCTATGAGTCAACGCGACCCTGGAGCGTGTCAATACGCCTGACGGCCATTAATCGCGTGCCCCAATGTACCGCTATCCACAAACTCCAGCTCTCCTCCCAATGGCACACCGTGGGCGATACGGGTCGTCCTGACACCGCAGGCACGGGCCATCTCGCTGATATAGTGTGCAGTCGCCTCTCCCTCCACGGTGGGATTAGTCGCCAGAATCACCTCAGCCACCTCTCCGGAGGCGAGTCGTTGCTGCAGAAGATCCAATCCCAGTTCATCCGGACCGATCCCATCCAGCGGGGAGAGGTGCCCCATCAAGACAAAGTAACGCCCCTGATAGCTGGCCGACTGCTCCAGCGCCAACACATCCGAAGGGCTCTCCACCACACAGAGCAGAGAGTCATCACACCTCGGATTACTGCAATGGTTACAGATTGTCTCCTCACACAAGGTACGGCAGCGCTCGCAATGTCCTACCTGCTCCATCGCCTGTTCCAGTGCCTGGGCCAGATTCTTCCCACCGGAGCGGTCCCGCTCCAGCAGATGGTAGGCCATTCGTTGAGCGGACTTGGCTCCGACACCGGGAAGGCAGCGCAGCGCCTCCATCAGCGACTCAATCAGTGACATCAATGCCACCCGTCTTCAAAACGGAAGTTTGATTCCTGCCGGAAGATCCAGCCCGGCCGCCATTCCGGACATCTTGTCCTTGCTGCTATCCTCCACCTTGTGCGTGGCATCATTAACCGCCGCAGCAATCAGATCCTCCAGCATCTCCTTGTCATCGCCGATCAGTGCATCATCGATCTCGACCCGGCGCACCTCATGACGCCCGGTCATCGTGATTTTTACCATGCCACCGCCAGACTGACCCACCACTTCCATACTGGCGAGCTCTTCCTGTGCCTTCTGCATGTTCTCCTGCATCTTCTGCGCCTGCTTCATCAGGCCGCCCAATCCACCTTTCATCTCCGCTACTCCATCATTTTTCCAGTTGTTGCGTTGGCTGTATTGAATCTTCCACCACAGTGCCATCAAAAGTATTCATTAGTGACTGGAAGTCGGCATCCGCCTCAATCACCCTGACCGCCTCTTCCCTGGCCTGTTCCGCCCGCCCCTTGGCACGGGCAGCCGGTGTATCCAGCGCCTGCCCTCCGGCAATCTCGATTTCAAGCCGGATCTCGTCTCCCAGGTGGCTGGAGAGTGCCTGTTGAATCTGCTGTTGGCAGCGTGCATTCAACAGTGTGCTGTTGCTCTCGGCAATCTCCAACACGATACGCTTTCCATTTTGCTGTTTCAAAATCGCATTCTGTACGATCTGTCTCGACAGCCCCCCCAGATCCAGTGCAGCCACAATCTGTTCCCATCGATCCGAATGGCCGGGTGATGCGGCAGTAACAGGCGGTGTTTGTACCTCTTGTGCCTGCGCCTCTTGTATCCCCTCCTTTTTAACCGAAGCCACTGCCTGGCCAGGTGTTGGCCCACCTTCAATCTTCTTCGTGGATGGCGCAGTCCTCGCGGGTGATGTTGTTCTGGTAGCTGCTACGGGCACTGATGAGGCCGGCTGAAAGGCGAGCATCCGCAACAGTACCATCTCCAACCCACTGCGTGGCGTTGCAGCCAATGGCATATCCTTGCGACCGATCAATGCAATCTGATAGTAGAGCTGCAGATCCTCTGCCGAAACCTGTTCTGCCAACGCACTCCACTCGGGATCCACCGCACGCTCCTCGGCGATCGTCGGAACCGCCTGAATCAGGGCCAATTGGTGGAGCTGGGCGATCAGCTCCACCAGCACCGCAGTAAAGTCAGCCGCGCTCTGTGCCAACAGTTCCACCTGCTGCATCAGACCGGCGCCATCCCCTGCAATCAGTGCCCGGACAATTTCCAACAACTGCCGCTGCTCGATGGTGCCCAACATCGCCGCCACCTCATCGGTACGTAGCGTACCGCCACCATAGGCAATTGCCTGATCAAGCAGGCTGAGCGCATCACGCATGCTGCCATCCGCCGCCCGCGCAATGGGTGAAAATGCCTGAACTTCACTCTCTACCCCCTCTTGGCCCAATAGCATCGTCAGATACTCTTCGATCACCTGCTGGGGAATCCGTTTCAGATTGAACTGCAGACAGCGGGAACGGATGGTAACCGGCAGCTTCTGCGGGTCGGTCGTAGCCAACAGGAACTTGACGTGCGGTGGCGGCTCCTCCAGTGTCTTCAACAGCGCATTGAAGCTGTGGTTGGAGAACATGTGCACCTCATCGATCAGATAGACCTTGTATCGACCCTTGGTCGGCATGTATTGAACATTTTCCAACAGTTCTCTGGTCTCATCAACCTTGGTACGGGAGGCGGCATCCACCTCAAGCAGATCGACATAACGCCCCTCATCGATCTCCCTGCAGGTGTCACAATGACCGCACGGGTGTGCCGTCACCCCTTGTTGCTCGCAGTTCAGTGATTTCGCAAAGATTCTCGCAACCGTGGTCTTGCCGACACCGCGGGTACCGGTAAAGAGATAGGCATGGTGGAGCTGATCACGCTCCAGTGCATTGATCAGCGCCTTTAGCACATGCTCCTGTCCCACCATCTCACTGAAGGAACGGGGACGCCATTTACGAGCAAGAACCTGATAGGACATAGAATAGATGTATTGAGATCCTGGAGTGCTTCAGGCGTGAAAAAAGCGGTCCTGAAAAAGGGCGGTCGGCTGCAATAGCCACACCCCGGCACATGCGTCTGCTGCTACCGCTGCTCCCTTCCGGGCCTGACGGAGTTCACAACATATCATTGCGAGGGGACCACTACGGCCGACCATAAATCTTCACTGGAGATCATACCAAAAGTGGACAGCCATGATCACGATTATTCAGTCGCTCCAGTGATCCCACAGGTGTCATGGCCGATAGACACGGACGCTTCCGAGTTCCATCACCTCATATGGCACCTGTACGCTACACACACATCATCCACTCGCAGACACGCTCTGCGTCCATGCACTACTTCTTGTTGTTACGCGCTGCGATCTGCTGCAGAAAGGTCGACGAGACATCCGAAAAATGTTCACCCTGCTGTTTGCGATCACTCTCCTTGATCGTGAACAGAGTGACGACATCGGCCAGTGCCTTGGAGAGCTTGGCCAGCTGCGCACTCGCATTCGCCGTCACCTGGGCCATCGTCTGGTTCTGTTGAGTGACCGAATCAAGCTGGGTTACTGCGTTGTTGATCTGACTGATGCCACTTGCCTGCTCGCTGGCAGACGAGCTGATCTCGGATGAGATGGAGCTGAGCTTCTGTACGGAGTGGCTGATTTCAACCAGATCTTTCGAGCCTTGTGAAACCAGATCATAGCCACGTGTCACAAGATCGCGCTCACTCTGGATCAGGTCAGCAATATCCTTTGCCGCATCGGCAGAGCGCTGCGCAAGATTGCGCACCTCACCAGCCACAACCGCAAAACCTCGGCCATGTTCTCCGGCACGCGCAGCCTCAACCGCCGCATTAAGCGCAAGCAGATTGGTCTGAAAGGCGATGCCATCAATGATATTGATGATCTCGGCAACTTGCTCACTGGATTGCCGTACCTCCTCCATGACCTGCATGGTCTGTTCGTTATTGGTTGCCCCCTGCTGTACGATCTTGAATGCATCCTTGGAGAGATCCTTTGCAAGCGTCGAGTTCTGCGCATATTGCTCAACCATTGAAGACATCTCCTCCATACTGGCTGCAGTCTCCTCAAGACTGGCTGCCTGCTGTGCCGTACGGGAAGAGAGATTCTGACTGCTGCTCTCGATCTCGGCCGAGGTTTCACCAACATCATTGGATGCAAGAAAGAGATGGCTGATGATCTTGCTCAGATTATCGGCAGTCGCGTTGAGCGCATCACGCATGGTACCCAGCATCCCCTCATAATCTCCCTCGACCTTTGCCGTCAGGTTGCCTTGACCGATCATGTTCGCGGCATTGGTAATCTCGGACATGGCAGATCTGAGCGTAGACACCGATCGATTGATGTTCTCTTTCATTCGCAACAGATCACCTTTGGCATCGGACACAATGGTGACATCGAAATTACCCACGGCCATTTTTGACATCGCGTCATTGATCGAACGAATGCTTTCACCTGTCTGCAGTATCACCGCATCCAACTCATTCATGATATCGAGATACATGCCACTGGCCCCCTCACGCGTGATATCCGAGCGATATTCCCCATCAGAAAGGTTTTTGATCACAGCAAGAATCTCGCTCATCACAAATTCGATCTTCGTGGACGAGCTGTTGACATCCTGCTTGATCCGATCAAGATCACCACGCATATCGGAGGTAATTCGCTTTGAAAAATCACCTTCTGCAATGGCATTCATGACCTCATGTATCTCAGCCAGCGCCCCACGCATGTCGGCTTTCGAAGATTCAATCCGGGAGACCACTTCGCCAACCTCATCATCAGTCACTTCGGTATGTGAAGGTGAAAGATCTCCCGATGACATGCTCTCAACCTCGGACGAGATGGTTTTCAGCTTCTTGAAGACCTTGTTCTCCAGCAGCATATAGACAAAGACAATGATCAGAAGAGCCGCCAATGCAAAAACCAGTGCAATGACCTTCCCCAGCATGGCACCATGTTCAACAGCCTCCGTCAGGTCCTGCTTGATCTCCAGCACGCCACGTGTTTGACCCAGTTCCCAGTCTGCCTTGGGCGTGTCGGGATGCGCGTTATGGCAGCTTACACACCCCTGCGCCGACATGGTATCGGCGATCGCAACACGCAATACATGTCGATCTCCATCGCGGTCCATCCTCTTGACAATACTCTCCGGGTCGGCAGAGAGTGCCTCCCAGGCATTGGCCTCAAACTCACCCAGTGTTCGGGATATTCGATTTGGGAACGGGTATTTACTGTAGAGCCCGACATGAATGCCTTTCTTGCCAAGAAGCTCACTCAGGTCATGGATCATCGTCGCCGGCAACGGCAGCTTGTCACCATGTTGCGCATGGTCGGAACCAAACTTGAGCGAACTCCCCTTCTTCACCTTGGAAACCACATTCTTTACATAGTAGCCTCGAAGTATCTTGAAGTTGTCCGCAGTCTTGGTCGCTTCAAGGGTTGCCTGCTCGATAACCTGCTGTTCGATCAGGTTCGGGATCACAAAAAGAGATGCAAGAGAGATAAACACCCCTATCACAGTAACTGGAGCAATAACCTGAAATCGTATACCTTTGAAACGCGAAACCATTTTCATTTCCCCCAAATATAGATACCAGTACGAGAGTACCAATCCCCCGGACCACAACACAAGAGTAAACAGGCATATTCGCTCTCACATAGGTTTATTTATAGTTTTTGTAGGGAGGAAGCCTGCAAAAGACTTCACCCACCTGTGTTGGTCACCGCCATCCGCCTCCAGCCATTTCCCCTTTGGCAAACCACTTCATGGGCATTGCAAATTGAATAGTTTCAGCTGTTCAGCAGATCTCCTCGGACCAGCGATATTGCTCCGACCAGCGCAGCTTCTCCGTCCTTGTCTGCCGCTTCAGCATGACCTCGGCCACCGATACACTGCTTCGATCATCAAATCGTGCGGCCCCAAGAATCCTTTGTGGTCGATTGATTCGGGTAAATCTGGCCCCTCTGCCACTGCGATGCTGCTCAAAGCGCCGCCTTACATCGGTGGTAATGCCGCAGTAGAGATAGCCATTGTCGCACTCCAGCAGATAGAGATACCATGCTTGCTCCGGCACACCTATGACTTCCGTGAGGTGAATTTCTTGAGCCGTTGACGCTTGCGTACCTGTCGTTCCGTCAACTTGTTCTTGCGGCCTGCATAGGGATTGCTGCCGGTCTTGAACTCCAGTCGAATCGGAGTCCCCTCCAGTTGCAGTGCCTGGCGGAACTGGTTCATCAGGTAACGCCGATAGGCCTTTGGAACCGATTTCAGCTGATTCCCGTGAATCACGATTCTCGGCGGGTTCTGCCCACCTTGGTGAGCATAGCGCATCTTGATACGGTGACCATGCACCAGCGGTGGCGGATGCGCCGCCACACTCTGCTCCAGGATGCGGGTCAATTCCGGTGTTTTCAGCTCCCTGCAGGCCGACGCCCAGGCCCGGTTGACTGTCTCGAAAAGGTCACGGATACCACTGCCGTGGAGTGCAGATATGGTATGGACTTCGGCATAGTCGATGAAGTGCAGTCTGCGTTGCAGTTCACTGCGGTTACGCTCCCGGTCTGCCGGGTCCATCCCGTCCCACTTGTTGAAACCGATTACCAGCGCTCTGCCGGAATCGATCACCATCCCCAGCAGGGTGGCATCCTGATCGGTCATCCCCTCACGAGCATCCATCAGCATGATCACCACATTGGATTGCTCAATCGCCTGAAAGGCCTTGATCACACTGAATTTCTCAACGGTATCATGAACCTTTCCACGACGCCGGACACCCGCAGTATCGATCAATTTGTAGCTTTTTCCATCCTCCTCGAACGGCACCTCGATACTGTCACGGGTGGTACCCGGCATATCGAATGCGAGCAGTCGCTCCTCACCAATCAGACGATTGATCAGCGTCGATTTGCCCACATTGGGACGCCCCACCACCGCAACCCGAATCTCCTTCTGAGTGCGCTCCTCGGTAGTGGATTCTGCAGGAAACGACTCGAGGACATACTCCATCAATGCCGTTATCCGATGGTTGTGTGCTGCAGAGATCGCGTGCGGCTGCCCCAGTCCCAGTGCATGAAACTCGGCAGCCGCCATCGCCTCATCCACCCCCTCACTCTTGTTCACTACAAGATGAATCGGCTTTTTCAGCATCCGCAGACGATCGGCAACCGCCTCATCGGCCGCATTCAGCCCGGTGCGTCCATCCACCAGAAACAGTACCGCATCGGCCTCCTCAAGCGCCACCCAGACCTGGGCCTCCATCAGGCTCTCGATCCCTTCCGGATCATCACTCAATCCGCCGGTATCAACCACCATATAGCGATGTGTATGGTCCCCATCGAGACTCAACGAGGCCATTCCATACTGCCGATCCCGGGTCAGTCCGGGCAGATCCGCCACCAGTGCATCACGGGTTCCCGTCAACCGATTGAAGAGTGTCGATTTGCCCACATTGGGGCGTCCAACCAGAGCGATTACCGGAACCAAAACAGTCTGCCTTGTGTGTGCAGTGTATGCTACGGGGTAATCAGTGACAGTGCGCCACTCTCACCATAGCTGACAATGGCCTCGCCATAGCCTACCGGTGGTGCGGCAACCCCTTTCTTGTCCACTTCGATCCGCCCGACAAAGCGCCCATCTTCCTGCGCCAGCCAGTGCAGATAGCCTTCACTGTCCCCGACCACCAGATATTTTCCGGCAATCAGAGCGGTTGTCGGCTGACGATTGGCAAGATCCTGCTGTCGCCAGAGCGCACTGCCATCATTACCGTCCAATGCCCACAGCGTACTCTCCAGATCAGAGACAAAAAGCTGCCCATCATGGACTACCGGCGTGGAGGTCCCATTGAATGCCCGCTTCCACAACAGCTCCCCTTGCTCGATATCGAGTGCAGCCAGATCTCCCTGATAGCTGACCACATAGAGCATATCCCCCGCAATCACCGGATCTGCATCAATATCCACCATACGCTCAATCTCGGTCCTGCCATGTGCGGTTGTCACGGATTTGAGCCAGAGCTCGCGTCCATCCTGCAGTGAAAGTGCCACCACTTCACCACTGTCCAGCCCGGCATAGACCCGGCCGTTATGAATCAGTGGTGAGCCGGTACCTCGCAAGGTCAATACCGGTACCTCACGCTGGTAGCTCCAGATCACTTCGCCGTTGTCACTGTGCAGTGCCGTCAACTTTCCATCTGCCGTGCGCACCACGACGATACCCTCTGCCTCGGCGACAGGCGCCAGAATCTCACTGAGCAACGGGACGGACCAGCGCTCTTTTCCATCGGTACGACTGAGAGCCACCAACCGTCCGGACTCCATCCCCAGATAGAGATTGTCCGCACCGGGAGCGATCCCGCTCATGATCGACTCGGAGAGTTCAACCTTCCACTGCTGTTCACCGGAGGGGAGGGAATAGGCCTCAACCTCACCCTCGGCCGCTACGGCATACACCCGGTTTTCCACAATCTGATGGCGAAGCCAGACCATACGTTCATCCGTACCCGTACCGACACGATGGTTCCAGACGACCAATGGCGCCACCTCCGCCTGAAACGCCTGCAGTACCGCCGGAGCCTGACCTGAAGAATCTCCATCAACCCATTCATCAACCGTCTCTGAAACCGTTGAACAGCCGGTGAGCAGTGCAACGGCCGACAATACAGCAAGCAGGTTGCGTATGGGACTCACCATTACGGGGTGACCTCGGTCAGCTTCATCTCCAGCAGGTCACGTCTGGGGTCCACCGCATCGGCCAACTGCAGCGCCTCCACATAGGCGACCTGGGCCTCACTGTGGTTCCCCTGTTTGCGAAGTGCATCCCCTCTGACTTCACTGAAGTGAGAGCCGAAAAGCCCCTTCTGTTCAATCTCCAGTTGCTTCAGTGCCTGCTCCACCTCTCCCTGGCTGAGATAGCTTCGAGCCATTCCCAGACGTGCGAGTTGGCGTGGATGGTCAAAACTGCTGTTCTCCAGCACCCACTGAAAATGGAAACGTGCACCTGCACTGTCTCCCTGCTCCATCTTGATCGCAGCCATCGCAAGCGCACCATTGGCGGCATAGATCGTTCCGTCATATTGCTGCAGAAGCTGTTCTCCGATTTCACCCGCCTTTTTCTTGTCTTGTTGAACCAGCGCGTTCTGCATCTGCTCGAAGTACTGGGATGCACCGACCCCCTGACCATCCTTGTACTGGTTCCATCCCTGCCAGCCAAACAGCAGCCCCAGCCCGACCACAATCCCTGTCAGCAGTGAGGAACCATTCTCCTTCCACCACTTCTTAATCTGCTCAATCTCATCCTGATCTGTCGTATTGAATTCCATAAAACACCACCCTCGAATATATAGATCTCTGTAATTTCAACAACCTGCCAATTATAACCTAGCTATAACCGGATAACAGCCGTATCACACCTTCCAGCGGGAGTGTCTGCTGCTCCTGCTTGCCAAGCAGATCCTTGACCGTAATGGTTCCCTGCTCCAACTCATCCTCTCCCACCACCAGCGCAAAACGGGCACCGGAACGATCCGCCCGTTTGAATTGCGCCTTGAATCCACCGCCCCCCAGATTGGTTACCAGACGCACGCCCGGTACCGCCTCACGTATCTGCTCCGCCACCCCCAAACCGGCCTGCATGGCTTGCTCCCCTGCCAGCACCAGATATCCATCCACCCGCTGCTCCAGCTTCAGAGAGTCACGCTCTCGAATCAGTTCAATCAACCGCTCCAGACCGATTGCAAAACCAACGGCGGGGGTCGCTGGACCACCGACCAGCTCAACAAGGCCGTCATAACGTCCTCCCGCACAGATGGTTCCCTGGGCGCCCAGCAGTGAAGTGACCCACTCGAAGACGGTACGCCCGTAGTAGTCGAGCCCTCGTACCAGTCGCGGGTTGATTTCATAGGGCACGCCAATCTTGTCAAGCATCCGCTTCAAATCTTCGAAGTGGTCTCGATCCGCCTCATCCAGTGAGTCCGCCAATAGCGGTGCATCCGCAATCAGCTCCGCCATATCCGGATTCTTGCTGTCCAGAATACGTAGCGGATTGCTTTCGAGACGACGCTGACTATCCTCATCCAGGCGAGAATGGTGCGCCTTGAAATAGTCCACCAGCCGCGCCCGATAGGCCGCTCTGGAGTCGGCGGAACCCAGAGTATTGAGTTGAAGAGTAACATCACGAATCCCCAACTGTTTCCAGATCCGTGCCGTCAATGCAATCAGCTCGGCATCGGCATCCGGACCTGCAAGACCAAACACCTCCACCCCAAATTGGTGGAACTGGCGATATCGACCACGCTGTGGTCGCTCATGGCGAAACATCGGCCCGTGATACCAGAGGCGCTGTGCCTGACCACGCAGCATGCCATGCTCAATCACTGCACGCACACAACCTGCCGTCCCTTCCGGGCGCAGTGTCAGGCTGTCACCGTTGCGATCCTCAAAGCTGTACATCTCCTTTTCAACGATATCGGTCACCTCACCGATCGAGCGCTTGAATAGCGCGGTCTTCTCCACAACCGGCATTCTCACCTCCTGATACCCATAACCATTGAGGGTATCACGCAATATCGACTCCACCTGTTGCCACAACGGAGATGCCTCCGGCAACAGATCATTCATCCCTCGAATCGACTGAATCTTGTTACTCATTACTCTTCCTAACCATGCAAACGGTCTGCATCATACGATAATCAACGGCGTTGGCTGATCTGCGCCCGTATCTGACGCTCAAGCTCATCCACCAACTGTTCATTGTCTACCTTATAGTCTGGTTTACCATTCAGATAGACCAGATTCGGAGTTCCACCGGTAACCCCCACCGTGACCTCTCTGGCCTCACCCGGCCCATTCACCACACAGCCGATGACGGCCACGTCGATGGGTTCGACAATATCCTCCAGCCGCTCTTCCAGTGCGTTGACCGTAGCCACCACATCGAAGTTCTGACGGGAACAGGAGGGACAGGCGATCAGGTTGACCCCCTTACTGCGCAGGTGAAGGCTCTTGAGAATATCGAAACCGACCTTGATCTCCTCGACCGGGTCTGCGGCAAGTGAGACCCGGATGGTATCACCAATCCCCTCTGCCAGCAGCATACCCAGCCCGACCGAAGACTTCACCGCCCCGCTACGCAAGCCACCCGCCTCGGTAATTCCCAGGTGGAGCGGCTGCTCGATCTGGTCCGCCAGCAGCCGATAGGCGTTGACGGTCATGAAGACATCCGATGCCTTCAGGCTCACCTTGAACTGTTGGAAATCGAGCCGATCGAGATAGTCGATATGGCGCATCGCGGACTCCACCATCGCCTCGGGGGTTGGCTCTCCATACTTCTTCTGAAGATCCTTCTCCAGTGAACCGGCATTGACCCCGATACGGATCGGAATATTGTGGTCACGTGCAGAGGCCACCACCTCCCGCACCCGATCTTCACGCCCGATGTTGCCGGGATTGATCCGCAGGCAGTCCACTCCAAGCTCGGCCACCCGCAAGGCGATACGATAGTCAAAGTGGATGTCGGCCACCAGTGGCAATTCGGTCTGTTTTCGGATCTCTCCAAATGCCTCTGCCGCCTCCATATCGGGCACAGAGACCCGTACGATATCGGCACCCACCTGCTGCAACGCGCGTATCTGTGAAACGGTGGCCGCCACATCCATCGTATCGGTATTGGTCATGCTCTGCACCGAAATCGGCGCACCCCCACCGATTGCAACCCCGCCAACCTGTATCTGACACGAGGGCCTGCGCTGAATGGAGTGGCTGTAGATCACTCACGCCCTCCAAGGGTGAAGCGGGCGATATTGTTGTCATCAATATAGTTGAGATGATCGAACGGCTCTCCGTTGAACTTGAGACGGACACCAATCGCATTTCCCAGATTGACCTTGAGTGGCAGCGGACCTTCGAAGTCCTCGATTGCACCGGCATCCAGGCTCCGCTTGACCAGCACACGCCCGAGGCCATCCGTGACCTCGGTCCATGAACTGTTGATGTAACGAATGGTCACCACGCCACGGGTCGGCTCTACCACCTCCGGTTGGGCTACCGGTTGCGATAAGTCACCGGATGGCTCACCACCTGCAGTACTTTCCTGCATCTCTCCACTATCTGTAGAGTCACTACTCTCTTCGCCATTCGCCTCGGGTTCGACAACTGCTCCAGATTCATCGGTCTCCGTCAGCGCTTCTGCCTCACTCTCGGCCACAATACTGTCCACTGCCTTGTCCCCGGAGGTGCCGGCATCAACAGATGCAGCCGGCTCAGTGGGATTGGCTTGATCAGGTACTGTCTTCGACTCCACTTTCGAGGCCGGTGAGGTACCGTCAACTATCTGATCGGGCACAATATCATCTCGTTGAACCAGCCAGGCAACCACCACCAGAGCGGCAACCGCTATCACGGCCCAGAGTGGATTATGCCGATACCCGGTTCTCTTTTCCCCCTGATCAATCGTCAAATCCGAGGATTTACAGGCCTTGATCATTCCGGGACGAATCTCTATCCCCAGATAGCGGGCATAGTTTCGAAGAAACCCCTTGCAGTAGACATCGGGCAGACTGTTTGGCGGCTCACGGTCCTCTTCAAAGGCCAGCAGCAGCGCCGGGTCGAGCTTCAGATGGTGTGCGACATCATCAATCCTCATCCCTCTCTCTTTGCGTTTGAGGCGCAACTGTTCTCCGAGTGACAGACTCGAATATCCCTGTTTTTCCTGCTCTTCCATCGGTTGCGTTGTCTCACTCATCGACTCTTAATATCTCCACACATTTGCCGGTTCTTCTTCGCCATCTCCGGAGTAGCATAATGGGGGGTTGAGATGGCTCGCTGAAAATGGTCCATCGCCTCGGCCACACGTCCCTGCTGACATAGCAGCACGCCATATCCGTTCTCCACCTCTGGATATCGCGCCTCTCCCCGGAGCGCCTGCTGAAAATGGTACTCGGCCTGCTTTTCCGTTCCATCACGCATCTCAACCAGTGCCATCGCATAGTGCGCCTCTCTCCATGAGTTTGAGGCAGGTACTGCACTGTCAACAACCCTCAATAGGTGCTGACGCGCCAGATTCAACCGCTTCTGCTCCAGATAGGCAACCCCCAACTGAAGCTGTGCAGCAATCTGCTGTCCATTGCCCTGTGCCGACGGTGAGGACTCAGGCTGTAACGCACATCCTGACAGTAACAGCAGCAACAACATGGCCCCACCACCCCAGTACTGAATCATTTCCGCTCTATTCAACATGGAGTGCCTGACTTCGACGTGTCTTGTCCTCAAACTGTCCGGCCAGTTGACCACAGGCTGCCTCGATATCCTCTCCTCTTGTCTTTCGGGTCACGGTAGTCAGCCCCGCCTTGATCAGGTGAGCACGAAACCGGTCAATCGCACTTTGCTCCGGCCGTTGATAGCCACCACCGGGAAATGGGTTATAAGGGATGAGGTTCACTTTGGAGGGAACCCCCTTCAGCAGGCGAACCAGCGCCCTGGCATCTTCAGCGCGGTCATTGACTCCACCCAGCAGGATATATTCAATGGTAATACGGGCTCGTGGAGAGCCTTCCACATAGCGGCGACAGGCTTGCATCAGCGTCTTGATCGGATATTTCCGGTTGATCGGCACCAGTTGATCACGCAGTGCATCATTGGTTGCATGGAGCGAAACTGCAAGGCTCACCTGGCAGCGATCCCGGAGCTGATCGATCATCGGCACCACACCCGCCGTACTCAGGGTGATCCGGCGACGAGAGAGGCCGTAGGCGTGATCCTCCATCATCAACTCCATTGCATTCACCACATGGTCGAAATTGAGCAACGGCTCTCCCATGCCCATCATCACCACATTGGTGATCACCCGTTGATGAGAGCCCGGTCCTTCACGCCCCAACAGGCGGTCGGCCAGCCAGAGCTGGGCAACGATTTCGGCAGCACTCAGGTTTCGACTGTAGCCGTGCATGGCGGTGTTGCAGAAGGTACAGTTGAGACTGCATCCCACTTGTGACGAGACACAGAGTGTGCCGCGGCCCTCTTCGGGAATGAAAACGGTTTCGACCGAGTTCCCGTCTTCCAGCCGAAAGAGCCATTTCCGGGTACCATCCGCTGACTGACGATCTGCGATCACCTTGGGTAGCGCAACCACCGCCACCTGCTCCAGTTTCTCCCGCAACCCTTTACTCAGATTGGTCATCTGCTGGAAATCGGTCACCCCCTGCTGATGGACCCATTTCATCACCTGGGCAGCGCGAAAGGCCTTCTCCCCCTGTTCGGAAAAGAAGGCCTCCAGTTGAGCTCGACTGTGCCCCAGCAGGTTCTCTCTGGGTGAACTCAAGTGAGTTTGATCACGAGCCGTATCAACGGGTGCGTTCACAGATTCCATCCGGGAAGAAGAAGGCAATCTCCTGTGCTGCCGTCTCCGGTGCATCGGAGCCATGTACTGCATTCTCATCCACTGTTTCTGCGAAATCGGCGCGAATGGTTCCCTCGGCCGCCTCCTGTGGATTGGTCGCGCCCATGATCTCACGATTCATGGCAATTGCATTCTCCCCTTCAAGTACCTGGACCATCACCGGCCCTGAGGTCATGAACTCCACCAGATCATTGTAGAACGGACGCTCCTTGTGAACCGCATAGAACTCGCCTGCCTGCTCCTTGGACAGATGGAGCATTCTGGATGCAACAATGCGGAGGCCTTTGGACTCAAAACGGGAGTAGATCTTTCCGATCACATTTTTGGCTACGGCATCAGGCTTGATAATGGAAAAGGTGCGCTCAATGGCCATGGTTTTTCTCCGAAATCGATATAGTGGATAAAAAAATAGACCCGCAGCAACGCGGGTCTCGAATCAAAATTTGCGGGCGGATTCTACCATCTTAAGGGCCGTTTTGTCTGAAAGGCATCTCCAAAAATGCATTTTTTCAGCGATTTCTGCATCCGCTCCGTATTCGAACTCTGAATGTACTGGTATGTACCTATGATAGGTGCAAGCGCCTGCGAGACGATACAGATCAATGCTCCAACCCGCATTCGGGGCACACTTTGGATTGCTTCAGTATTCTGGTGTCACATCCTGAGCATTTTGTCAGCAAGTCAGACTCTATGACTTCACCACATTGAGCACATTTCTTTGTGAAAAACACGTTGAATCGACCACAGTATGGGCACTCCCCCTCCTTCAGAAAAGGAGATTCCCTGAGAAGTCTGGTCAGGGAACTATCCGCAAGTTTGACCAGTACAAAGACAAAGAAGGCGGCATTGATTACATCTGTCTCAGCAAAATAGTTGTACAGCGTATGTGTCAGGGATGCCGAAAGAACATAGGGTGTGAGTATCCGGAATGCGCTTCTGTTATCCGGGTTATTGAAATAGTAGTGCATGACGCCTATACCCCAGAGTGCAGCCAGGCTCATGTGAATCGGTACAGACATGAAATGCCTGATAATCAGTGTACCCGGTCCATAATGCATGGCATACAGCACGTTCTCCAATATGGCAAATCCGAGTGCAACCGTCATTGAGTAAATCAGCGCATCAATCGGTTCATCCAGATCGCCGAGCCTTTTAATGACAAGCATTGCAGTGACGGCCTTGCAGATTTCCTCATTGAACCCAACAAAAAACTCGTAAACCATTGGTTCCACCATGGGTTTTACCGAGGTATTCAAAATGAAGGCAGGCACTGAACTGATAACCCCGCCTTATTCACCAAACGGTCATTTCAACGGCTGACTCGCACATATTT
>CAYFOR010000066.1:0-15789 GCA_964344785.1 uncultured Piscirickettsiaceae bacterium | reverse complement strand
GACGTCATCAATAACCAATTGAATTTATTCGATTAAACGTTGGGACACCAGTGTCCCGACCTATATAAAAGATGAGGTTCTACATTCCTCAACGGTGTAAGTCGGTGAATAAACATGGATAGGAGTTGACTATGAACAGAGGAAATTACATCACATTTCTATTGGCTATGGTGATGCTGGTGACAGCTCCCGTAGCCCAGTCCTATGATGAGGTCATGGCAGAGAGTTATCGTCACTATTTCGAGCCATTCAAGGGAAAGGCCACAGGCAAGATGATGACTCAAATCAGTTCGGCGGATTTTGTGTTGGCCGCAAGATCGAAGAGTACGCTTCATGTGATCGATATTCGTACCACTGCAGAGAGTGAGCTCATCGGTCTGACTGTGCCGGGTTCGGTTGCAGTACCGTTACACAGGCTCTTCACTCCCGAGGTGTTGAAGTCGATTCCACGTGATCGCAAGGTGGTGGTTGCCTGCAAGGCAGGTCATCGTGGAATGATGGCGACAACGGCCCTGCGTCATACCGGCTTTGACAATGTCTACAATCTCAAGGGTGGGGTAATGGCGTTGATCAAACACCTGAACCCCAAGACCGCACATGTAACCAGAAAATAGTTTGATCCGGGCGTGGTCAGAGGCATTTCGTGAGGGCCTCTGGTCGCCTGTCAGAAGAAACAGTTCAGCAGCTCATTCAGGTAACGCTTTCCTCGTTCTGTTGTGCGGAACTTCCCGTCTTGCTGCACCATCAGCTTCAGCTGGATACCTTCTTTTACTGACTGTTCAACCGTTGACCAGGGGGTTCCGGTGCGCTCTTCAAATCGTCCGGGGTTGATCGCTTCAAACAGTCTGAGGTGGTTCATCATGAACTCCAATGGCAGTTCCTCTCTACCGAGTGGTGACTCACTACTGATCACTGCCGCTGTACCTGCCGTTTCCAGGTAGCGTTTTGGGTCACGATGACGGGCGGTACGGGTAATGGTGCCTGCCGCCATGTTGGAGATCTTTGCATGTGCGCCCGCACCCAGCCCGATATAGTCACCAAAACGCCAGTAATTGAGATTGTGTTGGCATTGTGCGTCAGGTTGCGCAAAGGCGGAGATCTCATACTGCTTGAAGCCGTGCTGCTGTAACCGTTGCAGTCCCTGCTGCTGCATCTGCCAGACTGCCTCATCGTCCGGCAGCGTCGGTGGTGTGTGGGCGAAGGGGGTATTGGGCTCGAGGGTGAGCTGATACCAGGAGAGGTGTTCCACATCCAGATCAATCGCCTGCTGCAGATCAGAGAGCCCCTGATCGACGGTCTGTCCAGGTAGCCCGAACATCAGATCGATGTTGATCCGGTCGAATCCGGTCGACTGGGCCAACCTTACTGCAGTGATCGCTTCATCCCGGTTGTGAATACGTCCCAGTGCCTGAAGATGGTCATCATCAAAACTCTGTACTCCGATGGAGAGCCGATTGACGCCAGCCTGTTGATACCCGCTGAAGTGATCCTGGTCGATAGCGCCGGGATTGGCCTCCAGAGTGATTTCGGGCTGGCCGGCAAGTGGCAGATAGGCCCGGATTGATGAGAGCAGGCGGGCAATCTCTTCTGCCGGGAAGAGGCTGGGCGTTCCCCCTCCCAGAAAGATGGAGCGGATCGGTCTGCCCCATATCTGCGGCAGTATCCAATGCAGATCCCGTATCAGCGCATCGATATAGTCCGTATAGGGCGGGGTGGGGGCTGCATGGGAGTTGAAGTCACAGTAGGGGCACTTCTGCAGACACCAGGGCAGATGGATGTAGAGCGATAGCGGGATCGCTGCGGTGAAGTTCAGCGGCTTTGTAATAGTTTGACCAGCTTCTGCAGTGCCTGACCGCGATGGCTCAGATGGTTCTTTACCTCGGGGGATAGCTCAGCAGAGCTACATCCCTCGCTCTCCACATGGAAGACCGGATCATAGCCGAAACCGTTGTCACCCTGTGGAGTGGTCAGGATACGGCCCTCCCAGCTTCCCTGGGCAATCAGCGGGACCGGGTCCTTCTCGTGACGCAGATAGACCATCACACACTGAAAGCGGGCGGTGCGTTCGGCTTCAGTGGCCTCCTCCAGTGCAGCCAGTAGTTTGACGTTGTTGGCGCCATCATTGCCCCCCTCTCCGGCATAACGTGCAGAATAGATGCCCGGTGCACCGTTGAGGTAGTCGACCTCCAGGCCTGAATCATCGGCAATGGCGGGCATGCCGGTCTGGGCCGATGCGTTGCGAGCCTTGATGATGGCGTTCTCCACGAAGGTCAGCCCGGTCTCTTCCGCCTCAATCACATTGAATTCGGTCTGCGGCACCACCTCGACCTCGAAATCGGCCAGCAGTGCCCCCAGCTCCCGTACCTTTCCCTGGTTGCCGGTTGCCAAAACCACCTTGCGCCCATTGAATCCGTTCATGACGATAGCGCCTCCTTCTGTTGCTTAATCAGTTCGCCGATTCCCTGCTGTGCCAGGGCCAGCATCTGCTGCATCTCCTCCATGCTGAACGGGGCCTCTTCGGCAGTGCCCTGCACCTCAATGAACTGACCTTCGCCATTCATCACCACATTCATATCGGTTTCGGCACTGGAATCTTCGGCATAATCGAGGTCCAGCACCGGTGTACCCTGATAGACACCAACCGATACCGAGGCGATCGAGGTTACAATCGGGTTTTTCTTCAACATTTTCCTGGCAATCATATGGTGGATGGCATCAGACAAGGCGACAAATCCACCGGTGATGGAGGCGGTGCGGGTACCGCCATCGGCCTGGATTACATCGCAGTCGACGGTGATCTGATGCTCCCCCAGCTTCTTCAGATCAACGGCGGCGCGCAGTGAGCGGCCAATCAGTCGCTGAATCTCCATAGTGCGCCCTCCCTGTTTGCCGCGGGCCGCCTCGCGTCCCATACGACTCCCGGTGGAGCGGGGCAGCATGCCATACTCTGCCGTGACCCAACCCTTGCCCTGCCCCTTGAGCCAGCGTGGAATCTGCTCCTCCACCGATGCGGTGCAGATCACCTTGGTATCACCGAACTCCACCAGTACCGATCCTTCAGCATGTTTGGTGTAGTTTCGGGTGATCCGGATCGAACGCATCTGATCCGCTGCTCTTTTACTGGGTCGCATTGCAACACTCCTTGTATACTCTCGCCTGAATCTCACGCATTATCCAGTTAACCGTTACGAGTACAAGGTATAAAGATGATCCAGAGCATGACCGCATTTGCGCGCAGTGACCTTCAGGCAGAGTGGGGCAGCCTTGTGTGGGAGGTGCGTGCCGTCAACCACCGCTACCTGGAGCTGTTCCTGCGCTTGCCGGAGGATATGCGGCCGATTGAGAACAAGGCGCGTGAGATTGGGCGATCAAAGCTGGGACGTGGCAAGGTGGAATGCAGTCTGCGTTTCTCCCCCTCGGTGAGCAACAATAACATCCTGATCGATGAGGCACTGGCGCAGCAAGTGGCCCATACAGCCAAGACCGTGGCCCACCTGATCGACAACCCGGACCGGGTCAATCCGATGGAGGTGCTCTCCTGGCCCGGCGTGATTCAGGCAGATGCAGTCGATACGGCCATGATCCAGAGACATGCGCTTGAGCTGTTTGAGTCAACGCTGAAGGAGCTTGTCGAAACCCGCTCAAGAGAAGGAGAGCGGTTGAAAGAGATGATTCAGCAACGCTGTGATGCGCTGCGCCCACTGGTTGAACAGGCCAAGCACGAGATGCCCAAGGTGATCGAGCTGAGTAGAGAGCGGATGAGAGAGCGTCTGGATGAGTTCATGGAACAGGTGGATGAGAACCGTCTGGAGCAGGAGATTGCACTGCAGGCACAGCGGCTCGATATCGACGAAGAGATGGATCGACTGTCGACCCATATCGATGAGGTGGAGCGGATACTCAACAAGGGGGGTGCAGTAGGGCGCCGCCTCGATTTTCTGATGCAGGAGCTGCACCGCGAGGCCAATACCCTCGGCTCAAAGTCGGCCTATATCGAGACTACACGCATCTCTGTGGAGATGAAGGTGTTGATCGAGCAGATGCGGGAGCAGGTTCAGAATATTGAGTGAGCCTGCCCGCTCTCTTCAAAATTCTGCTCTGTACATTTTGGGTATCAATCTTACATGCTCATCTATTCTTCCAAATAGATTAAATAACCTCGGCTCTCTCTTGTACGAAAATACTCTGTATAGAGCGTAGTGGGATGCCTTGTCTCGTGAGAACGCTACCTCATTTTCAGATATCATAAATGGCTGGTACTTGCCCGAATTGGTCGTTTTCACTTCGATAAATAGCTCTTCATCCCTGGCTGGATCGAAAGAGCGAATATCGTAACCAGTACCATCTCCCTGCTCCTTGCTGGTCCACTCAATCTCATCCACCAAGTCATTTCGACCACTCCGCAGCATACGGTGTCGTTCATATTCCAACACAAATTGTTCACCTGCTTCGCCCAGCCGCCGGTTACGCTTTTCTCCTTCAACAAAATTATATTTGCGTGGTGTATAGGAGCTTTTGGGTTCAGCAACTCTTGCTGGCTGCTTCTGTATTTCTGGAGGCTCATCCAGCACACTATCCCAATCGATCTGTGGTTTCTCATCAGGTACAGTTTCTACATACTGTTCTGACTCTGTAACAATGCCTTGGTAATTGCTTGCAAGGAACATCTGCACCACTTCTTTCAGTTGATTTTGGTAGTTGTAGGCGGGCTTGTAGCCATTGATATAGGGAAATCCCAGTTCTGTCAGGATTGCACTGATGTTCTGGTGTTTGAATTCAATCGAGCGCTCGGAACGATTTTTCAGCAGTGGTTGTAGGTTTCGGCGGTGCTCGGCTTTATTGTATCGTTTACCTGCCAGTTCCTGTTGCAGCATGGAACAGTAGCTGATGACCGTTGCCTCGCACTCCAGCCAGTCCCACCCTCTTTCTTGTTCGAGAATGCCTCGGAGTTGCTGTTGATTCAGTGATGACTCAAGTGTTGCCTTAAGATAGTCACTGGCATATTGATTCTGCAACAATTCAAACAACTCATCATCCAAGTAGGCATATGCGATATTGTCATCAATGACCCCATTATTTGCTGCTGTTGTCAGGTTGTTATATTTTTGCTGTCGGCCTGTCTTGACTTGATGGTGCCAGAATGGCTCTGAACGCAGATGAAAGAATGGTAAATATGGGTTATCTCTGTCAGATTCTGAGCGATACGTGTCAAAGTATCTGGAGAATGTCTGTTTAAGCAGTATGTCATTATAGATTCGGTTGCTGATGATTTGCCCACTGTTGACCAGTTCCACAACGGCAAGCAGCATACACATTTTATGTGGACTGCTTTTCCCTGCTGAACGGTTGATGTTCAGGTGGGTAAACTGTTGCTCGTACTCTCTCAGGCCCATTGCATCAATAACGCTGCTTTTCAGGGATCACTCCACGTACACCTCCTCGTGGATCTTCCATATCACCATGAAATCTGGGAATGAGGTGAATATGGAGGTGCATCACTGTTTGACCTGCTGCCTCCCCTGAATTGATACCAATATTGTAACCGTCTGGTGTATATGCACTATCAAGTAACATCTTGCCTTGATCGACTAAATTAAAAAGTGCATCTCTCTCCATTCCTGTTGTTTTGAAGTAATCTGGGAAATGACGTTTAGGAATGATCAATAAGTGGCCCTTGTTCACTGGGTAGAGATCATAACGTGCGTAGGCCAGATCGTTTTCCAGCACTGCTGACTCTAGATTGCAGAAGGGGCATTCCATTGGTTCACTCGGACCTATCAACAATAGTGCGAATATCTTTATTTCGGCCATTATGCCAGGACAATGACTGGAGGTGAGTTGCCATGTTGCTGATATCCGATCATATAGTATAATTGGTCACATAATATGCTATCTTTTATGTGATAAAAATGTAGCTATCTATTGCCATGAGAACACACATCGAACTACAGGATGAGCTGTTGGAACAGGTAATCTCCTTGGGGCGCTTCAATACCAAGAAAGATGCTGTCAACAGTGCTTTGGCCGCCTATGCCAACCAACTGAAGCGTGAGGCACTGCTGAAGCTGGAGGGTAAGGTCCGCTGGCAGGGAGATCTGGATCAACTGCGTCAGAGCCGGAATTGAACCGATGGTTGTGGATACCAGTGTCTGGATTGATTATTTCAATCAAAACCCAAGCTGGCAGGCTGATCGCCTCAGAAGGGCGATTGCAGACAATGAGTCCATTCACTTGCCGGGTATCATTGTTACAGAAATTCTGCTGGGGCTTCCCAACAATAAGGAAGCAGACAAGGTTGCGAACCTCCTGACCGCATTCGAGCAGCCACAGGAGTTGACCTTGGTAGATTACAAACGTGCTGCTGAAATCTATCGTACCTGCCGTAGCAAGGGGAGAACCATTCGTTCAACTGTGGATTGCATGATTGCAGCGTTGTGCTTGCGCGACAACTATGAGCTGCTAAGCAAAGATCGGGATTTTCAGGCAATTGAACACTGTTATCCCATTAGAAATATCACGGCTGCCCATTAATCCCCCTGTCAACAGTCATTGGTCAGAGTGGGCTAGGGGTTAAAGCCTCTGCTCTGCTTTCTGGTAGACCTTGCTTCGGTCTCGTTTACCCACAGCAATGACAGAGACATACAGAATCTCATCCTCTACCTGATAGATCAATCGATAACCGGAGCTTCGTAGTTTGATCTTGTAGCAGTCCTCCATTTTGCGTAATTTTGCAGCAGGTACTCTCGGGTTGATCAGTCGTTCTTCCAGTTTTTTCTTGAACTGCCTTTGTATTTCCGGGGCATGGCGCTTCCACTCCTGCAAGGCCAGTTCATGGAATTGGGGCTCATAGCTCATCCAATGTTACCTTTACAAATGGACCTGCCGAGCGCTCCTTGACGATCTGAGCATCTTCAAGATCCTCGATATAGGCCATCATCCTCTCATAGTGCTCTGCCGGTATCAGGTATGCCTCTGGACGGTTGTGGTTGAGAATGGCGACCGGCTCATCATCAGAGGCCTTCAGTACACTGGCATAGTTCCGTTTCAGCTCTGTCACACTGGCGGTTGTGGTAGCGAGTATCCGATTCATGCATGGTTCCTTGCGGGCGCTAAATTTGGTGTTATTAATGGTGTAATTATAAGCGTAAAATGAATGCGGCCAAAGTGTCAGGATATGGTTGAATTGGAGCTGAGCCGACTCAGGAAATGGAGTGGGTGAATCGCTCCATCAGATAGCAGAGGCAGTCCTGGCGAATGATCTCGATATCTCGTGTCAGCATGGAGGGCATCACCGGTCTGCGGGTGAGTAGCTGTCCATGTTTCACTTCGAAGAAATGGTCACCGACATCTTCTCCCGATTCACTCCAGACCTCGATATGGTTGAGGTGGTCCGAGCAGAGTTGACCAAAGCGGGTACCGGCCGGAATCTCCCGGAAATTGAGCTGGTCGAGGTCTTCATGCAGGCAGAGGTCCCCTTTCTGGCCACCAAAGCTGATCTCGATATGGTGCGGGATCTTCACCGTAGCCACGGTGTGGAACAGATGGATTGCGTGCGGTGGGAGTGGATTGGTCGGTACTTCGGGGAGATTGAGACATTCATCGAGCAGACGTATGGCGTGTTTCACCCCGTGGGGCTGTCCCGGTTGACCGCACTCGACGGTAATGGCGGGACAGAGATTGGACATCGCCATCGACTGTACCCCATCGGGCTGGGTGAAGTAGACCACGGTGGTGCTGAAGAGTGAGGCGAGGTGGAGATAGGGGGGGGTGAGCTGGTTGACGCAGCCATAATGTGGGTTACGCCCGGTGTTGTTGTGGATGTCGATACTGGCGAAGAGATCACGCCGGTCCATCTCCTCGACGATGGACTGCATCATCTTCTGTTCGGGGAGTTCACCTGGGGTCCAGATTCGGTTGTAGTCGGGTTGGTCGGGCAGGTGCCGCATCCCTTTTGCAGCGGCCTGTACATTGCCGATCAGAAATGAGAGCGCCCGTGGCAGGGTCTTTCCACGGTAACGTTTCAGTAGAGCGCGCAGGGCTTCCCATCCGGTGGTCTCATTGCCATGGAGTAGTACACTGACAAAGAGTGGTTTCTCCTCTCTGCCCGGCAGGTGGATCAAGGTGGGGCCATCCAGCAGGGTATGCAGTTGGTGTGACTCAAGCTCCAGCAGCCGATCATCCAGTTCATGGAGCGTGGTCAGGTTTGTGCTGCTCACTGCATGCCCCACTCATGAACCGGGTTTCCCGACTCCTGCCATTGAAGATAGGCTTCGGTCAGACCGGTGAAGTCTGCACCATGGTGGGATACCCATTGTCGCTGCCAGCAGGCACCATTACGGCCACTGTGTACACGCTCTTCAATCAGCTCCAGCCAGGGTTTCCAGTCTGCAGGGTCAATCTCCATTTGCTCAAGACCGGAGGCGGCCAGTGGAACCAGTTCCAGTAGTAGCAGTTCCCGCAGGAAGACGGTGCGTTCGCCCCAGATAATGGCGCTGTCGAGCCCATAACGGGCGGCATGATAGAAGTTGTTGCGGGCGGTGTCGAATGGCAGTTGGTGGGCGGCCCGATCCGGTTGGTTCAGCATTCCCATCAGTGCCCCGGTGAAGAAGAGAGTGTTGGCGATGACATCCAGCGGTGTCGGACCGGCCGAGGCGACCCGGTGTTCAATGCGCAGATGGGGATTGTGTTGTTGGTCGAAACCGACCAGTGGGCGGTTCCAGCGCCAGATGGTTCCGTTATGGAGCAGCAGATGGTTGAGCTGTTCAATCGTATCGTCCTGGACAATGGGCAGCATGATCGGATAGTGGTCGAGGTTCTCCTGAAATAATTCGAACAGGCTCTGTTCTGCATAGCCGGTTCCAAAGCTGACACGCCCCTCGCCCAGCCGATGACAGAGCGGATCGACGTTGACGGCCTGCTCAAACAGGGGAATGCGACTGTCATCCCAGAGGTCCATACCCAACAGATAGGGGGCATTGGCACAGAGTGCGACCATCGGTGCTGATAGACGAATGGCATTGTTGAGGGCGTCCACGGATTGTTCGAACGGAACCTGCAGATGGATCTGCAGTGAGGTGGCGGCGGCCTCCATCATTACATCCCTGTGCTCCAGCAGCAGCGTTTCGTTTCCCTCAATGCAGAACTGTAACGGATACCCTTGCCGCATCCGCATCACCTGCTCGTTGAGCGCGCGGTAGCGCTGCAGGTTGCTGATGTTGTCCAGTGAGAGGTGCTGCTCTTCTATGGTTGGCAGTGTACCGATCATTGCCAGTCGGCGGTCAATCGAGCGGGCAACCCGGCTGGCATGTTCCCAGGTCTGCTCCAATTCGTCATGCAGTCTGGAGAATGGGGTTCCTGTCAATGGCTGAGGATGGTTGTTGATTTCGACATTGAAACTGGCCAGTTCCGGTACAACCAGGGCACGGTCCAGTGCTGTCAGGAAATGCTGGTTGCAGGGGGCCGGCAGGAGTGCTGTATCCAGTAGCCATGCCTCCAGCTCCAGGCCAACCACTGGTGGTGAGGATGCGAGCATGCCCTGGTCAAACCAGGATGCCAGCAATGCGGTCTCCTGTTGCAGTAGCCGTTCAAAGCGGTGGAAATCCCGCTGGTCGAAGTGGCTCCCGGTAATCTCCTTTCCCATGGTATGAACTATATACTCTTCGCGCTTGAAATTTTCGCGGTATTGGCCACGTTTGCTCACCCCAGTCACATGGTTGAGCTATTCTCCTGGGGGTTCACTCGCTTGCCGCCTTGCGAAAATTCCAACTGCTTTGAGTATAGCACCAACATTCGAAAGTGGTGCGCAACTGTTACCAGCCTCGGCTGTTCGGGGGCTAATTGCTATCCGTCTCTGCCAGTATGAGTCGATTGCGTCCACTGTCCTTGGCACGGTAGAGTGCGTTGTCGGCACGTTCAATCATCCGTAGCGGTTCTTCATCCGGCTGACAGACGGCACCGCCCAGACTTGCGGTGACGGGAATTTCTGTTCCAATCTCGTCAATGGAAAATGGTGTGCTCTCAATCCGTTGGCGCAGTCGCTCTCCAACGGTTTCGAGTCCATCCTGGTCTGTGTTGGGAAGGATGATCATGAACTCCTCACCGCCATATCGTACCGGTATGTCAGAGTAGTGCAGCATGTGTCGTATCCGCTGTGAGACCTCTTTCAAGACACGATCTCCGGAAAGGTGACCATAGGTATCGTTGATCCGCTTGAAGTGATCCAGATCGACCATCAGGATGGAGACAGGCTCTCCACTGTTCTTGCTGCCATTCACCGTCTCGCTCAATGCCTGTTCACCAAACAGTTTGTTGCGAAAGCCTGTCAGACCATCGGTGATAGAGCTCTGATAGTTCTTTTCACTCTCCATTGCCAGGATTTCATGAGCCTTCTGGATCTCGGTTGCGACATGGTTGAAGGCCTTTCCCAGGAGGCCGATCTCATTGTTATGCAGGACCTGAAGCCGGATGTCATATTGGCCGCGTGCCAGGTGTCGGCTGGCATCAATCAATGTCTCTAGCGGTGACAGGATCTGTCGGCGGATCATGAAGTAGACTGCGAAGAAAAGCAGGATTCCGGTGACCACCACCATCAGGATCAGTGACAGTCTGCGCCGGTTGTTCTCTTGAAGGATGGGGGTGTAGTCGAAGTCGATCGAGATCATCCCCAGAAAGTTGGATTTTTCATCATGACATTCAATGCAACTGCGCCGCATTTCGATGGGGGTAATGGTTCTGAGAATGCTCTTCTCTTCCTGCTCTTTCAGCACGATTGAGGGGAAGTCTTCTGTACCGTGGAGATGACAGGCGGCACACTCCTCGTCATCTTCCTGACTGAAGGTGTGATCTTCCAGAGTAAAGTCGGTGCCGACCAGTACATCCCCCTCTCGGGAGAGCACCTCGATTCGCAGGGCACCGGTCGCCTCGCGCATCTTGTCGGTGAGTAACTGAACACGCTCCCATACCAGATCGGTTTTTTTCCCATCCTTGGTCTGTTGGACCATCTCGGCACTCAGTGTGTTGTTCAGTACCCGACCAAGCTGTTCTGCGATTTCAATACGGCGCTTCTGGACGGTTTCGGCCTCATGATCCAGAATGAACTTGGTTCCGATACCCAGTACGGTTGTGAAGAGGAGCACGATCCCGATGATAAAGCGGCTCTGCAGCCGATGATACCAGGGAATCTTCAAGTCGAGCCCCCCTGCTGTGAACTTGAGCGACATTGATTATGCTACCTTCGTTACCTCAGCCCTTGCTCCATGCAATCCGAAAAAAGTACAATCCTTGAACATACCTCTATTGAGTAAGTTAATGTGTGCTCATTGGTTACGTCAATATCATTATATTGGGAGTGATGGATATCAATTAATCACCCAGTTTCACGGTCAGTAATCATGTATTGTCTATTGAGGTAACAAAATTTTCTGTGATAGTATCACCTAATCCATTTGTTTTGTAAATAAAAAATATAAGCTATTGCTAATTAGCTTATTAAGGGAGGAGTCATGATGGATTATTTTATCGTTGCCATTGTCAGTATGTTGATCGCAGCGCTGATATCGGGTCTCTGGTCATATCGCAGGGCGGAGCGGTGGGGAGGCAAGGTCTCCAGTCAGGTGGTTGAGATATTGCAGAGTGGAGATTTCTCCAGGCGGGTGTCGGGTGAAGACAGTTGGTTTGATCAGTGTGAGCATGACATCAATCAACTGATCGACCTCAAGCAGAAGGTGATTCAGGAGGTGCGGGAGGTCGTTTGTGGAGTACCTGTACAGGAGACGAATCAACGTATCCTCAGTGATCATACCGGGGATCTTCAGCACCTGAAGGAGGAGGTCAATCTGGCGGTGGATCATGCCGAGCAGAACATGCTGCTGTTGTCCACACTGGTCGATCGGCTGGGAGAGGGAGAGCTGAATCTGCATATGGAAGAGCTGGCCCAGAACGAACTGGCCAAGGTGGTGCATGAATCGATGTCCGAAGTGGACAAGATGTTTGGCGAAGTGGGAGCCTTGATGGAGCAGGTGGCCGTCGGCAACTTCAGTGCCCGGATTACAATCGATGCCAAAGGGGATCTATTGGAGCTGAAGGAGGCAGTCAACGGCTCCATGAATCAGATTGAGGAATCGGTTACGGCAACGACCAATGGAATTACCCGTATCGGTGATGGGGATTTCACACAACTGATCAGCGGAAACTACAAGGGGCAGTTGAATGCACTGACGGATGCATTGAATGCGATGCAGAGCAGTCTGGCGCATACTGTATTGAAGGTGCGTGTCGCCGCAAACAGTGTCCATCAGGAGTCCAATGAGATCGCCCAGGGCAATCAGAACCTGGCCAGCCGGACCGCGCAGCAGGCGGCCTCACTGGAGGAGACTGCCGCCAGCATGGAGGAGATGGCAAGCACGGTTGGGCTGAATGTCGAGCATGCACGCAGTGCGGAATCTCTCTCTGCTGCGGCGAGAGGGCAAGCGGTGGAAGGCGCGGATGTGGTCAAGAATGCGATTGATGCGATGGGGCGTATCAATGAGTCGAGTGGAAAGATCTCCGAGATCATCGCATTGATTGACGGTATCGCCTTTCAAACCAATCTGCTGGCCCTGAATGCGGCAGTTGAGGCGGCCAGAGCCGGGGAACATGGTCGTGGGTTCGCGGTGGTTGCAGGAGAGGTGCGTAATCTGGCCCAACGCTCTGCCGAGGCGGCAAAGGAGATCAGCGGCCTGATCGAAGAGACGACCAACCGTGTTGATGAAGGGAGTCGGCTGGTCAATGAGAGTGGCGCCTCGCTCAAGTCCATTGAGGAGTCCGTGCAGAAGGTGACCGCAGTTGCGGTCGAGATCTCGCATGCAGCCAATGAGCATAGTAGCGGAATCGGGCAGGTGAATCGGGCGGTAACCGAACTGGACAAGGTGAACCAGGAGAATAGTACACTGGCGGAGCACTCTGTGGAGGCGACCAAGACCCTGCGTGACCAGTCCGCGGCATTGGCCGAATTGATGGAGCTGTTCAAGGTGGATGAGGCGATGGCCAGCAAGATGTCCCATAAGGCACTGAGCCATGAGGTTGTTGTGCTGGACAAGGCACGATCAGCTCACTTGGCCTGGAAAGGAAAGATTCGTGGCTTTCTGGATGGTATTGTCGAGATGGACATCAATCAGGCGGTCTCCCACCATGACTGCGTACTGGGTAAGTGGCTGGATAGCGAGGGCAGAGAGAAGTATCAGCACTTCAGTGGAATGGCCGATCTCGATCAGGTGCATGAGACGATGCATGACACCATTCGCGAAATCATCTCGCTGAAGAAAGAGGGTAACGAGGAAGAGGCGGAGCGCCGCTACCTCAATATCGATGGATATTCAAAGACAGTCGTCAGCTATCTCGACCAGCTGGAGATGGAGGTCAGTTAGCGGAGGAGTACCAGGGCGTGTTACACGCCCTGGCAAGAGATACAGGATTAATACAGGTTATTTATGGGGGGTGGTTCCCAACCAGGAGGCGGCAAGCTTACGTTCGTTTCCATACAGGCGCCCCAGCAGCAGTGACTGTTCGTCCGGGTTGAGCGGCAGCTGAATCATCTGTTGCCGAATGACCGTGTCGATCAGCTCCAGCCGATTGGCGCTTCTGCCAAACAGTGTGGCCGCTTCAGAAACGGTGAGTGGTGCCTTGAGATAGTTGGTCTCGGCACTGTTCTGGCCCAGCAAGGCGGTGATCGCATAGTATCGTTGATCACCGACCATTCCCTTCAGCAGGGTGATCGATTCGCTGGCGCTGACTGGTGACAGTTGCCGTTGATCCGTGAGCCACTGAATAATTGATTCATGGTAGGCGCTGCCCTCGATCAGTGCGTCGGCCTGAGAGGCGCTGAGTGGCTGCTGCAGGTAACCTTTATCCACGCCGTTGTTGCCAAGCAGTGCCAGTACTGCATCCTTGCGGGCGCTATTGCGCAGGCTGCCCAGAATCTGCACTGCATCTGCGGTCGTCAGCTCTCCGGCAATCATGTTCCGATCCGCCATCAGCAGAATCATCTCCCCACGGTAGGCGCTACCATTGAGTAGTTGCACGATATCAACGGCCGAAAGTGGTAACGGGATATAGTTGTACTGTTGAAGATTGTCACCCAGCAGTGATTTGATGGCATTGAAGCGGTCGGTGTGGTTGACCCCTTCAAGCAGGCGGGCGGCACGTTCAGCCGTCAGGCTCTCTCCGTAGACCATGTGGTCGGCAAAGTAGCGGATCATCTCGGAGCGCAGGGCCACTCCGTGCAGCAGCCTTTCGGTATCATCGAAGGTGAGCGGCAGCTGCAGGTAGTACCCCTTGGGGCGGTTGAATCCGAGCAGGGCCTTGATCGAATCATGTCGATCCATCCACCGCTGTTGCGACAGGATGGCATTGGCATCGAATACACGCATCGCCTTCGGCAACTGCGCACGATCAGCCATGAAGCGGATCAGCGCGGTACGGTTCTCGCTCGGTTGAAGCAGTTTCACCACCTCTTCCGTTGAAAAATGGGGCAGACTGTAGCTGCGCTTCATCTTGTTTGAGCCCAGCAGTGCACGCAGTGACTGGTCATAGTCACGGGTGGCGAGTGGTGCAAGCAGAGACTCAACCTCATCCACCGAGAGGTAACCTGCCGGTATCCCCTGATCCGCCAGTAGCTGCACGATATCTGCCCGCTGATTGCCCAGTTGTGCCAATAATTGATCAAGCTCGGCTGCAGTCAGACGGTTGGGGAGCAGATTCCACTGATGGCGGTTTTCACCCAGCAAGGTACGGGTTGCATAGTAGCGATCCGTACCGATCATGCCGTGAAGCAACTCCAACCCCTTGTTCAGGGTAAAGCGCTGTTGCTGCCAGGCGGTATCGGCCAACTCGGAAATGGCTGCTCTGCGGTCATAACCTGCCTTTCCTTCCAGATCGGTGGCAGGGTCGGCATGTACGTTGAGAGCGGCAGATAGCAGTACTGCAGTGGTAATCGGTTTCAATTTCATTAGTGCGTGCTCCAGTCTACTGTTACCCTGATGGTAGCAGTAGTTTGAGGTGTGGTCTAACACATCAAAAAATGTAGATGAGATTCAGAGGAAACAGAGCGGATTCAGGATTGTTGTTTTCAATTCCCAGTGTATTGGGTTGATCCGACAGGGCCAGCTGAAAATAGATTTGGCTGAAAAGTGGAGAGGTCGGGTAAATGAGGTTAAGAATGTAGGGTATGGTAGATTTGGAGAAGTATTGAGGACACTTGTGGATTCGTATGATCGTGAGGCAGGGCGTGTCTCGGCAAGTGCTGATGGTGAGTGAGGATAATGTGTGATTTCTTGAGGTTCTTGCATTGAACAGAAAAGGGAAAAAATTTGAACAGCTTGTGTCAGATATTGAAATGGCATTTTCTGGGACAGGGGCGAAGATCAAGAAGAATGATCGGATAGAGGACGTTGAAACTGGAATAAAGAGAGAGGTTGATATCAGTATCCGTGCAAAGGTTGGAAGCATGGATTTTCTGACTATTGTGGAGTGCAGGGACCGGAACAAGAAAGCAGACGTCACATGGATTGAGCAGCTTGAAGAAAAACGCAAAAGTGTTGGGGCTGATAAGGTTGTGGCTGTTTCCAGAGAGGGCTTTACAGAGGGCGCATTGAATAAAGCCAGAAGTCGAAATATAGAGACCCGCATACTCAATAGGCTCGATCAGGATCAGATAAGAGAGTGGGTGAAGTCTGCTCCAATCTCTGCCTTTCACCTGCGTTCACTGGTGTCCCAACGTTACAGGCCAAAAACTCATTTGACTGCATAAAACAC
>CAYFOR010000065.1:0-15825 GCA_964344785.1 uncultured Piscirickettsiaceae bacterium | reverse complement strand
TTCTCTGCGGTGAGGCACATTTCAGAGCGCTGGATGGGGTGGACTATCGAGTGGCGACTTCTGTAGCCGAGATCGTTGCTTATGTGTGCCATTCTAATACTGGTTCCAACCTGCTCTCTGAGTAGGTACATTGTTTCTGTACCGAAAGGTAATTCTGATCCGGTAATGTGTTATCAATGTAATATTAGTGAAAAATGTTCTTCACTTTTTTTGGTGCTATCCAGTATAATCCGCATCCATCCGAACCGGCTCACCTAACTAGGCGTCGGTTTTTTTATCATCGGTCGAATTTTTTGAGTATTTGGAAGTAGAAAATGGTAGTGATTCGTCTTGCACGTGGTGGTGCAAAAAAACGCCCCTTCTATCGCATTGTCGCAACGGACAAGCGCAACAGCCGTGATGGCCGTTTTCTGGAGAAGCTGGGGTATTTCAACCCGATTGCATCGGGCAACGAGAAGCGTCTGGAGATGGACATGGCGCGTGTTGAGCACTGGATCTCCAAAGGGGCGCAGCCATCCGACCGCGTTGCCGGGCTGGTCAAGGAGTACAGCAAGGCGAGTGCATCAGCAGAGAGCACCTCTGCCTGATTTTCGGCCTGACATCTGTCAGGTCTGAATTCAACCCAGATGGAACGCAGGCCCACTGAATCACCCATATTGCTGGGTAGAGTCAGTGGGCTTTTTGGTGTGCGTGGTTGGGTCAAGATCTTCTCCTATACCAATCCGCGGGAAGCCATTCTCGACTACCGCCAGTGGGATCTGACCCAACACGGCAAAACGACCTCTTACAGGCTCAGTAACGGACAGCGCCAAGGCAAGGGGGTCATCGTTCAGTTTGAGGGTATTTCCGACCGGACGGTTGCACAGAAGTTGATGGGGGCCGAGGTTTCGGTAGGGCGCACACAGCTGCAGCCCACCAGCGAGGATGAGTACTACTGGGCGGATCTGATTGGCTGTGAAGTGTTGGATCTGCAACAGCAATCACTGGGCAAGGTGGTTGAGCTGATGGAGACCGGTGCCAACGATGTAATGATCGTGCGCCAGGGGCAGGAAGAGCGGCTCATTCCATTTGTCGACCCCTGGGTGGTTGAGGTGGATCTACCAGGGGAGACGATTGTGGTGAGCTGGGAGGCCGACTATTGAGGATCGACCTGATCACCATCTTCCCGGAGATGGTCCGGGCCATTACCGACTTTGGGGTAAGTGGGCGTGCCATCCGCAACGGCCTGGTTGAGCTGGGCACCTGTAATCCGAGGGACTTCACCGAAGATCGTCATCGAACCGTGGATGACCGCCCCTATGGCGGAGGCCCGGGTATGGTGATGCTCTACCATCCACTCAAGCGGGCCATTACCGAGTTGCGGCTGAAGCAGCAGCAGCAGGGGATTACGCCTCATCTGATCTACCTCTCCCCACAGGGTACGCCCCTGACCCAGCAGCGGGTGGAGGCGTTGAGCCGGTTGGAAGGGGTGATTCTGCTGGCGGGGCGCTATGAGGGGGTGGATGAGCGCTTGATTCAGTCGGAGGTGGATGAGGAGCTGTCACTCGGAGACTATGTGGTGAGTGGGGGAGAGCTGCCAGCGATGATGTTGATCGACGCTGTGATTCGCCTCCTCCCGGGAGCTCTGGGCCATGCCGATTCGGCACAAGAGGACTCTTTCAGCAGTGGCCTGCTCGATTGTCCCCACTACAGCAGGCCGGAAGTGGTGGATGGGATGGCGGTGCCGGAGGTGCTGCTCAGTGGCAACCACCGGGAGATTTCAGCCTGGCGAACTCGCCAGTCGGAGTTGCGGACAAAAAGTCGGCGGCCTGATCTCATGGATAAGAAAAAATAGTGCAACTTTTGAGTGCAATATTTCTGTGACACCTTATAATACCCCGCTTCATGACGCGGCCCTGGTTGAAAGGGTGTTTTTGAGAGGTATTAAGAGCGATGAGCAATATTATTCAGGCATTGGAAGCCGAGCAGATGGACCGTGAGGTTCCCGAGTTTGGAGCAGGAGACACCGTTGTTGTCCAGGTCAAGGTAAAAGAGGGAGATCGTGAACGTCTGCAGGCATTTGAAGGACTCTGTATTGCCAAGAAGAATCGTGGTTTGAACTCCTCCTTTACACTGCGCAAGATCTCCTATGGTGAAGGTGTAGAGCGTGTTTTCCAGACCTACAGCCCACTGATTGAGAGCATCACTGTGAAGCGTCGTGGTGTTGTGCGTCGTGCCAAGCTCTATTACATGCGTGAGCGTACCGGTAAAGCGGCACGCATCCGCGAGAAGATCTAACCAGCGGCTTTCCGGAAAGATCGGTACAAAAGGCGAATCAGCAGATGATTCGCCTTTTTTGATGGGGCAAGTGATGGGGAGTGAGCCGCCACAGATCATTGAGCGTTTTCTGGATGCGCTGTGGATGGAAAAGGGGTTGAGTGACAATACGCTCTCGGCCTATCGCAGCGATCTGAAGCAGTTTTCCGTTTGGCTACAGGAGGTGGATGGAGGTCTGCAAGATGCAAATCGGGAACTGCTGCAGCGCTATCTGGCATATCTGAGGCAGGAGAAGAAATGCCATGCAAGAACGCAATCACGCATCCTCAGTGCACTGCGTCGTTTCTACCTCTATCTTGTGCAGCATGGCATACGTCAGGATAACCCGACCGAACTCATTGATGCCCCCAAGATCGGGCGGGCACTTCCCAAAACCCTGAGTGAGCAGGAGGTGGAGGCGATACTGATGACGCCCGATGCGGAAAGCGCCATCGGTCAGCGAGACCGGGCGATGATCGAGATGATGTACGGTGGAGGGTTGCGGGTTTCCGAGTTGGTACAGCTGCGTCTGGATGCAATCAATCTGCGACAGGGAGTGGCACGCATTCTGGGCAAGGGGAGCAAGGAGCGGTTGGTGCCGCTCGGTCAGGAGGCGGTGGAGTGGGTTGGTCGATACCTTCAGGAGGGGCGTCCCGATTTGCTTCAGGGGCGACTCTCCGATACTCTCTTTGTTACCGGTAGAGGGGGCGGCATGACTCGTCAGGCGTTCTGGATGCGTCTCAAGCAGTATGGAAAGGAGGCGGGGGTCAAGACACCATTTTCTCCCCATACGTTGCGCCACGCCTTTGCGACCCATCTGTTGAACCATGGTGCCGATCTTCGGTCTGTACAGGTATTGTTGGGGCATAGTGACCTGTCAACCACACAGATTTATACCCATGTGGCAAAAGAGCGGTTAAAAAATATACATCAACAACACCACCCGAGAGGATGATAGACATGAAGAAAGTAGCGATTGGACTGGTAGCGATACTGCTGGCCGGTATGGGTACAGCAGCCACTGCGGCCGATACCGTCCCCCAGGCGGTGAGCGAGCAGTTGAAACGGATCGTGCCTGCGCGTGCACCCGATGTGATCAGGGCCACGCCGGTATTGGGTCTCTATGAGGTGCGCTACGGTACTACAGTGATCTACCTTTCGGATGATGGCCGCTTTCTGATTGATGGCAGTGTGCTCGATCTGGAGCAGCGCAAGAACCTGACGGAAGAGAGTATCAAAGGGGCTCGCCTGGAGGTGTTGAATGGTGCCGATGAGGGGGGGATGGTGGTCTATCAACCGAAAGAGACCAAACGTACACTGACCGTCTTTACCGATATCGACTGCCCCTACTGCAGGCGGCTCCATGAAGAGCGTCAGGCGCTGCTGGATGCCGGTGTCAAGCTGCGCTATCTGCTCTATCCGCGCGCCGGTGTCGGTTCAGGTGCCTACGTGAAGGCGGTCAATGTCTGGTGTGCCGAGGACCGGAACCAGGCGATGGATGATGCCAAGGCTGGAATGGGGCTGGAGAACAGGGAGTGCGAGACCCCGATTCTCGATCATATTCGTCTGGGTGCGACCTTTGGCCTGAAAGGGACGCCGCATATCGTGCTGGACGATGGAGATGTCATTGGTGGTTATATGCCTGCCGACAAGCTGATCGAGCGGCTGGGGCTCAAATGAGTGCTTTCAGCCGGTAGAGTGCATCCAGTGCCTGGCGGGGGCTCATCTCATCGGGGTTGAGTTCCTCCAGAGCTGACTCTGCTGCCGAGGTGGTAAACAGCGACATCTGTGGTTCTTCCGTTTGGCCTGGGGAGGAGGATGGCGGTTCCGTCTGCCCCTTCTCCAGCAATACCAGCTTCTGTCGCGCCTGCTGGATGACCGGTTTCGGTATTCCAGCGAGGCTGGCGACCTGGAGTCCATAGCTCTGGTTGGCCGGGCCACTACGTACGGAGTGCAGAAAGACGATTCCGTCACCATGTTCTGCGGCATCAAGGTGGACGTTCTTGATCGCAGGCATCCGTTCCGGCAGTGCGGTCAGTTCAAAATAGTGGGTGGCGAATAGTGTCAATGCACCATGTGCGCTGACCAGGTGTTCGGCACAGGCACCTGCCAGTGACAACCCATCATAGGTGCTGGTGCCTCGCCCGATCTCATCCATCAACACCAGGCTGTGGTAGCTGGCATTATGGAGAATGTTGGCGGTTTCGGTCATCTCGACCATGAAGGTTGAGCGCCCTCCTGCGAGATCGTCCGAGGCACCGATACGGGTGAAGATACGATCCACCAATCCGACCACCGCACGTTCAGCGGGTACAAAACTGCCGATATGGGCCAGTAGTACGATCAGTGCATTCTGTCGCATGAAGGTACTCTTTCCTCCCATGTTGGGGCCGGTGATAATCCACATTCTTGTAGATTGATCCAGCTCCAGGTCATTGGCGACAAACGGGTTCTCGGAGACCGATTCAACGACCGGGTGGCGTCCGGCGCAGATCTGCAGCATGCTCTCTTCGGTCAGCTGCGGGCGAGCCCAGTCCAGCCGTTCTGCCCGCTCTGCCAGATTGGTCAGTACATCCAGCTCTGCAATGCCATCGGCACACCGTTGCAGCGGGGCCAGTTCGTCAATCAACTGATGAATCAGTGCCTCGTACAGCGCCTTTTCACGTCCAAGCGCACGCTCATTGGCCGAGAGCACCTTGTCCTCAAAGGTTTTCAGCTCCGGGGTGATATAGCGTTCAGCGGACTTCAGGGTCTGACGGCGCACATATTCGGCAGGAACCTCTCCAACCTGGGCCTTGCCAATTTCGATATAGTAGCCGTGTACCCGGTTGTAGCCCACCTTGAGTGTGGCGATGCCCGTTCGCTCCCGTTCCCGCTGCTCCAGTGACTGCATCAGCTCCCCGGCATTCTCTCGAATGGAACGCAGCTCGTCGAGTTCCTGGTCATATCCGGTGGCAATCACGCCGCCATCACGGATCACCATGGGCGGGTTCTCAATGATCGCCTGCTGCAGTAGCTGTTCGATTTTCGGGAATGTAGAGATCTCTGTGGCGAGTGGTTCGAGGCTTGTGGATTGATCGCTGTTCAGTGCCGTCTGCAGTTCAGGTAGCGTGGAGAGCGAGTCACGCAGTCGGGCCAGGTCACGTGGCCTTGCACTCTGCAGTGCGATGCGGGAGAGGATGCGCTCCATGTCACCGATGGTACGCAGTGTTGGTTGCAACGAGTCATGCAACCGCTGCTGTAGTATGGATTCAACACGAAGCAGTCGTAACTCCAGTGACTCACGATTACGAATCGGGTTGCCGAGCCAGCGGCGCAACATTCTGCCGCCCATTGCGGTACAGGTCTGGTCCAGTACCGAGATCAGGGTATGGCTCTCGCCACCTGAAAGATTGGTCAGAATCTCCAGGTTGCGCCGACTGGCGGCATCAATGATCACATGCTCACTCTGCTGCACGGCCTGAAGGGTATTGAGGTGGGGCAGAGCGGATCGCTGTGTGTGTTGCAGGTACTGCAGCAGCGCCCCGGCTGCACCCAACGCCAGTGTCATCCCTTCACAGCCGAAACCACTGAGATCCTGGGTACCGAACTGGCGGGAGAGCTCTCGTTCTGCACTCTCCTGGTCAAAGTTCCACTCCGGTTGTGGTCGCAGGCCACAGGAGGTGGGTAACCACTGTTGCAAGGTGGATACTTCACGGAACAGGATTTCGGAGGGTTGGAGCCGTTCCAGCTCGGCCTGCAGCATGCTCTCTTCATCAATCTCCATCAACTGGAAGCGTCCGGCAGCCAGTGAGAGCAGTGCCAGGCCGTATCGTCCATCGTGGTCCAGGATGGCCAGCAGCAGACTCTCCTGACGCTCCTCCATCAGTGCCTCGTCGGTCAGTGTGCCGGGGGTGATGATGCGAGTCACTTTCCGCTCGACCGGTCCCTTGCTGGTGGCCGGGTCTCCCACCTGTTCGCAGATTGCGACCGACTCCCCCAGCTTGACCAGTCTTGCCAGATACTGCTCTGCGGCATGGTAGGGGACACCGGCCATCGGGATCGCCTCACCGTTGGATTTTCCACGGGCCGTCAAGGTGATGTCGAGCAGCTCGGCGGAGCGTTTGGCATCCTCATAGAACAGCTCGTAAAAGTCCCCCATGCGGTAAAAGAGTAGCGAGTCGGGGTGCTCCGCCTTGATACGGAGGTATTGCTGCATGACTGGTGTATGATTGCTGGCTGTCATAGGATGGAGCTAACTGTTTAGTTCACCCCTGAAATCCGCCATTTCTTCGTTTGAAAATGGTTGTTTATCTCGAAGCCTTTCAGGGTACATATGCGTACCCAAACAACGGGCATAAATAAACTCACATTTTCTGCCTTGAAGTGCAGCAACGCCTTTAGGTGGTCACTGACGAATTTCAGAGGCAATCTGAATCAGTTGCTGGTATTGGTAAATAATCTGTGGAGAAGTGTACCGGAAATGGTAGGTCTAGAGGATGAAATCGCAGCAGCAGTAGAACGGCTCTCACGGCAGTTGCTGGAAAAGAGGTGGCGGGTTGCCACCGCAGAGTCGTGTACGGCAGGCTGGATTGCAAAGTCGCTGACCGACCCGGCCGGGAGCAGCAGCTGGTTTGAGTGTGGGGTTGCGACCTATTCCAATGCGTCCAAGCATCAACTGCTTGGGGTGAATGAGGAGACGCTACTGAAGCATGGGGCGGTGTCTGAAGAGGCGGTCGCCGAGATGGTCGATGGGGCTATGGAGGTCAGTCAGGCTGATCTGGCTGTGGCGGTGAGCGGTATTGCCGGACCCTCCGGTGGGACAGCGGACAAGCCGGTGGGTCTGGTCTGGTTCGGTTGGCGACGCAAGGATGGGATGGGACTGATCGAGTCACGCCACTTTGACGGTGATCGTCATGCGGTTCGCCAGCAGACTGTCTTGACTGCACTGCAGGGTTTGTCCGCTCTGGTCCGTCAATGAGTGAACCACAGAGGAGGCTGTTTTTTGCATTGGAGCCTCCCCAGTCGGTTCGTCGGCAGATCGATGCGGTCAAGGCGGAGTGCGCCGGGAGCAATGCAGGCAGGGCAGTACCGGGTGAGAATCTGCATCTGACACTACTCTTTATCGGCCACACCCAGCTGCCTCTGCAGCAGATGATGGATGTAGCAGACAGACTCAAGGCAGTACCTTTTGCGCTGCAACTGGACTGTTTCGGCCACTGGAAACGACCACAAGCACTCTGGCTGGGGCCACAGATCACCCCGGTTCCGTTACTGGCGCTTCACGCAGGGGTGGAGACAGCGATGAAGAGGTGTTGTGGTTTTGAGCCGGAAACGCGACCATTCCGTCCTCATGTCACACTGATGCGCAAGGTCAGGCATGTGACAGCACTGCCCAATGTGTCCCCGATCCACTGGTTCGTAGACGGTTTTTCGTTGATGGAGTCCAGGTCTGTTGGTACTGGAGTGGTCTATCAGCCGCTCATGCACTGGTCGTTTGGAGTCACTTGACCTTGAGACTCTGTTTCGCCTGGTTCATCTTCATGGGGTGCTGCCAGCTGATGCGGATGTTGAGCCGATCACTGGATTCGTTTCTGGACCCTGTCACCTTGAGTGTCAGCAACCCCTCCGGTTTGAAGGTGATCTCTCCCTCCTCATCACTCAGTTCCAGTTCGCCCTTCTCCAACCCTTTGGTGATCGCCTTCAGGATATCTGTGATGGAGTTGAGGTCCTGGATCGACTCATGGCGAAAACTGCTTTTTTCCTGTTTCATGGTGTTGATGCGCTATTTTTTGTCCACTCTATTTCTGCAGTTGTGACAACAGAATGTTCGGGTTGAAAACCTTGATGTAAGGGGAGTCACTGCTGATTCCACGGACCACACCTTGTGGTTGGATCACGGTGGCGGAAACGCCGCAACCGTGCAGTTCCTCGCGTTTTCGGCTGAGGCGATCCATGGTGCAGTCGCATTCGATATTGAGCAGCCCTGCACGCAGTACCAGCCGTTGTCCATGGTAGAGGTTACGGTGTCCGTGGACCAGTGTGGTGATACCGTTCTTTTTCAACTGTTCTGCTCCCAGCTCGGACAGTTTCCACTCATGTCGTCGATATTTGGTGCGCAGCACCCCTCCGATGGGGCCGAAGTAGAGGTCGAATGGCTGCTTTTCCAAAAGCTTTCTGAAAGTTCGATTGAGATGCTTCTCTCCCTTGGTCGCCACCAACTGAGCAATCTGGTCATTGATTCCGGCATGGAGGAATAGCAGAGAGCCGGTGCGATGGGCCATCCTCAATTTCCTGATGTACCAGTGGAACTCACCGTTCGGCTTGAAAAACTGTTTGTGCCAGATTTTGCTGATGGCGTAGATCTCCCGGTAGTTGAGGTCATGCTCGATGCGGGCCTGTTCGAAACGGCGCTTGCGGGAGTGGAATTGTTTGATCTCTTTCTGTACGGCGCTTTCATCCAGCAACTTTCCGCCATGCTGGATAAACTGTTGCTCCCATTTTTCGTGCGGATAGAGCAGGGCACGACACCGCTTTTCGTCTGGCACTTTCTTAAGCCACCTTTTCCCCTTCGCGTAGTGGTCGCGAAGCTCTACAAGAAAGGGAAATACCTTGTTGCCCATGCGAATGAAGAGGTGGTCTGAAAGTGGATCAGCGTTGTGACCGGTACTCAGCATGCCCAGAATAATGCGGACATCATGGTTGCCTGCCAGGATCTTGACTCGGGCATTCAGATCAATCAGCTGTTTGATGATTCTCAGAATTCCCAGATTGCTGGGCCCTTTTTCAAAGCAGTCCCCACCAATTATAAAGTCGGCCTTGCGTCCGAGTCGGGTCAGTTTCAGTCTCTGTTTTCGGGGATTTGGGCGTTTGATACCGCCTGATGCCTCCAGAGAGTGGAGTAGTGCATCCGGATCGGCATGGGGATCGGTCAGAAAGATCACGGGTCGTTTGGGCCAGTGCCATGGTGTGTTCTCAAGTGTCTGGCGCAGACGGCGTTTGAGGCGATGGTTGCCCTCTGCCGATACGATACTGTGGCGTAGATCGAGGTTCCACGGATGTTCTTCGGTGGGAATAGAGGAAAGTGTGGTCACGGACGGAGGCGTCTGTCTTCAGTGTCAGTCCGGCATGACATCCTGGCTGCTTCGGACCTTCCACTCGCCACCTACGTGCTTCCAGGAGCCGTCTTCCAGCAACTCGATAAAGATGGTAGCGGCATGGTGCATGCTCAACTGGCCAACCTGTTCCAGACTGAGAATATCCAGTATGTAGGCGGCGTGGCGGAATGCGGCACCATGACCTACAAACAGCAGGACCCAGTCGCGCTCATCATCCGGCAGGATGTCGATGTTGTTCTGGATGTGTTCAGCAACACGCTCGCCGGCATCCAGGTGTGATTCCGCGCCCTGCAGGGGGAGTCGGTAGAGGCTGTCCGATTTCCAGTCCGGGGGTGGGGCGTCATAACGGGGATCTTCATGTAATATCTTCTCGATCTGCGTTACGGAGAGGTTGGCGACCGATCCCAGCCCCCGTTCAGCGAGTTCGTCGAAGCTGTTGATGAGATAGGTTTCAGCGGGGAATGCTTCAATAAAGTGTGTGGCGGTCTGCCATGCCCTCAATAGCTGTGAGCTGTGAATCTTGGGATAGAGATGCCAATCCTGCTGTTGCAGTGTTTGTGAGAACTCCATCCCTCTGGTTCTGGCCTGTTCGATACCGGTCGGGGTTAATGGAAATGGTTGATGGGCACTGGGCGTGTCGGTCAGTTGCTGATAGTCAGCATGTCGTGTCAGTGCTGCGATACGTCTACCCATATACTATCTCTCCTGATGATCGCTCCCTACTTGGGATGATAGCTTCTCTATCATCGGAATCAACTCGACTTGCTTGAGCTGCGCCTGGGCCTGTTGCAGGGTGACCCACTGGCGGCCACGGTGCGCCTCCTTCCACGCCTCATCGGCAATCCATCCGGTGACCCGCATCGGGAAGACCGTTACACTGCAGTCAGCACCCCATTTCCGGTAGCGATATTGCCCCAGTGACTCATCTCCCACATCGCCAATGACGCCGGCTTCCTCTCGGGCCTCCTTGGCGGCAGACGCTTGTGGGCTGTTGCCGGGTTCCTGAATGCCTTTGGGGACAACCCAGTGTTTGCCTTTGCTTGATCGGGTGATCAAGATCTCCAGGCCGGTTTCCGAAATGCGATAGGGGATGACCGAGGATTGGGTATAGTAGTAGGCTGGACGCTTGCGCCGTCCGCTACCATGGACATCAGGGTAGGGAAACGTGGCTGGTAGCGTCCTGGGACGGATCAGCTGGATCAGCTGGCCGTGATGGGGTTGAAGTGTCGACCATGGTGTGGAAAAGGAGAGATGGGCCAGGGTCGCTGTCGGCATCAACTTTCCGTCAGCCGGAATAGCGGGTTGCTCTCTGCTCAAAAGCTGCAGCAGCCCCTCGAAACCGGGGTTGTGCCCTACCAGCATCACCCGCTGCAGATCGGGAGCCAGTTCCTGGAGCAAAGAGAGTAGTTGGCTGGGGGCGGCCTCATAGATTCTCGGTTCATGGGTAATGATCGAAGTTCCGGCCCCCATACTCTTGGCGCACTTCTCTGCGGTTGTGCGTGCACGTTCTGCGGTAGAGGTGATAATCCGTTCCGGGATCAAATGGTGTTGAGCCAGCCAGACCCCCATCCGTTGTGCGTCCCGTTTTCCCCGGTCTTTCAAAGGGCGGGAAAAGTCCGGTAGCGGCTGTTCCCAGTCTGATTTGCCGTGACGTAACAGCAGTAATTCGAATGGGTGGTTCATGATGAGGTTTATGACAAGATGGTATTATGACAAGGCCAGCTGCTCCAGCAGCATTGTACCGGCCTGTTCAAAGTTGATCATGCCGGTTGCTTCGTAGACTCTTGCAGAGGTGAGGGTGCGAAAGTAGATGGCCCGATCAGGCTGATCGGTATCCTGTTCAAATAAGCCATTCCTGTGTTGATGGAATGGCCCGGGTGACTTCAGGATGGTATCCAGAAGTGCCGTTCTCTGCTCCAGTGAAATCGGTTGCAGTGATGTCGGTTCACTACTGTCTCGCTGCCAGTTGAGTAGCAGCAGGTGGTGAATGGGAGCTTTCAATACGATCCGCCCGCTGCCGTAGAGTGTCTCGATGTCAACGTCATGTTTCTCTTCCAGCTCCCATAGTGTGTGGGTTGGAAGTGCCATCAACTCCTCTCGTCGCTGCCTGTCGATCAGCCTGCTGAGCCGTGGGTTGTTGATGATGGTTCCCGGGTTGACCCGAGGCCACTTGGCAATCCCGTGACCGATACACTGACCACGCTCCACCTTCATCAATAGGCGATCATTGGTGATATAGCCCATTTCCGGGTTTTCCAGCAGGTGCAGCATCAAGGTGGATTTTCCCCCACCGGAAAAACCGGCAATGGCGATACCCTGATTGCGATAGGTGAGTCCTGCCGCGTGTCCAATCAGTGCGCCACCGTGTTGCAGCCAGTTCATATACTGACTGTTAATGAAGTTGATCAGCTGATTGTCGTATTGCAGGCAGGGGCCGGCGGCAATGCGGTAGCGGTTGCTCTGGAGAAACAGCATGCCGGTGCGGACCTTCTGAACCAGGCGTCCATCTGGAAAATCGTAATAGGCATCCTTGCGTCCCGTCTTCCCCGGCTCTCTGGCCCAATCTGTGAAAGGAAGATCGGGTTCGATGATGGGAGACTCAATGGCAGTGACCTCAATATGCTCGTTCTCTTCTGCTGTTGCTTGATGCAATACTGGCCTGAAATAGTGCTCAAGCTGATGGATCAGGGGGGCCGAGTTGGAGTGTATGGTGATCGTGATCGGAGACAGGTGGATCTGCAGTTTGTGATTACACTCGCTGTCGTTGAGACCAAGCAGGTCGATAGCGTGTTGTAAGGTAAATGGTCGCTCTTTCATTAGAGTACGAATGGGTAATGTAAGTACTGCTGGGGTGATTTTCGGAGTGGGTCAACATTATCAATGGTAATACGGGATACGAAATATGATATGTAATTGTGTGTTGATTTTGTTGCTGTGACAGCGGTTACTTTATCCGTTAAATAGCTGTCAGCCGACCATGAGAACTTCTGCAGATGAATCTTAATATCTGATAATCTCTGTGTATAATGGGTAGGTCTTGGAGAGGAGATTTGGGGACCGTCCCCCTAAGGAAATGAACGATGTCATTTGTGCCTGAGATTTTAATTGCTGATGACGAGCCTGCAATGCAGACATTGCTGGCAGATCTGTTGCAGCATGAAGGATGTAAGGTGGTGGCAACTGCAGAAGATGGTGCTAAGGCCTTTGAGCTTTATCAGCAACATCAGCCCGATATGATCTTTCTGGATATCAATATGCCCATCGAAAACGGGGTGGATGCGCTGAAAAAGATACGTGAAGTGGACAAGGAGCAGTTTGTCTGCATGATCAGTGGTGATGCCTATCCCGAAACCGTGAAAAGTGCGGTATCACTCGGGGTTTCGGGGTTTATCGTCAAGCCAATCAGTCAAAGCAGGATTCATGATGTGGTAACCGGGTTCATGGAGCTTCGTGCCGAGCAGGAGGAGTAGCTATTTCCATGGTGGCAAAGACGAAGCGTCCGGTCAGTAGCAGATCGCCTCGAAAGAGAGCTGCATCGGCAAAGAAGAAAGTGGCCGCTCCGGTCAAGAAAAAAGCGGCGGTCAAGAAAAAGGCCGGAGCGAGAAAAAAGAGAGAGAATATCGAGAATGGCCCGACAACCGAGTTGAGTTCAGCAGTTGCTGTGCGCAATCGGGGGATTGGGCCTCCGGCCCTGTCTGTGCCTCCAGGTTTTGGTAGCACCTCGGATCAATCGACGGATGGTACGGGAAAACAGGGGGCAGTCATAAGATCTCGTAGCGGTAATGTGCCCGATGTCTCGGCGATCTATGAGCAGTTCTTTCATCGACAGAATCCGTCACTGTCTGATGCACAGTCCATTGGTGATGAAGCGGGCAGGCGGTTGAAGGATGAATCAAGGTCATCCCCTCCTGAAGTGGCTGGTGGAACCGATCTTCACTCCATACAGGCAGCCATTGAAGAGAGAGAAGAGATTGGCAAGGCGAGAGATGTGGCGGCTGTGCAGCCTGTCGAGCAACGACATGTTCAACTCCATGCTTCGATTCCATGGAAAGCCGAGCAGTCTGCCCGGATGGAGACAGTCGAAGCAGAGGAGAGTGAGCAGGATACGGCAGTGGAAAATGATACTGCCGGTACCCGGGCTGAGTCGGATGATGAATCGCGACAGCGAACACTGCTACAACACTATCTGAGCCACTCGAAGAGAAAGTGAGCGGTTGGCTTCGTCTTTGTTGTCGGTGAGTGTGCGCTGTTGTTCGAGTACTGGTAGCAGTGGCTGTGTATAATCCGCCTACAGATTGTAGTGACGAATAATTCTGTTTTCAGTCAGCGTACTGGAACAGCAGACGACAACGAAGGGTAGAACCGATGGAGAATAAAGAAAAGGATCTATTGATCGGGATTGATCTTGGAACATCCCGAACCTCAATCATGACCGACCGTGGCTTGAAGACCATGATCGACTCGGTTGTGGGGTATCCGAAGGATCTGATAGGTGTGAAACTGCTGGGCGCAACCCATGTGGTCGGTAGTGAGGCCTTGGAGCGGCACTATCTCAACCACTACTATCCACTGGAAGATGGTGTGATCAAGGAGACCGGTGATCGCGAGCAGGAGGTGGCCAAGGAGCTGATTCGTCATGTCGTCAACCTGGCCAATCCCCAGAGTGGTGATCGCGTCTGCGGCATTGTTGGGGTCCCGGCACGGGCCTCTGCCTTCAACAAGGAGGTATTGCTGGAGCTGTCGAGAGAGGTGATGGATGTGGCGATGGTCACCTCCGAGCCATTTATGGTGGCCTATGGTCAGGATGTGCTGCTCAATAGTATCGTCATTGATATCGGTGCGGGCACAGTCGACCTCTGTGCGCTCAAGGGGAAAGTGCCGGACGAGGATGATCAGGTTACTCTGTTGAAAGCGGGGAACTATATTGATGAGCTGCTGCTGGAGTCGATTCAGATGCGGTATCCCAATGTTCAGGTCAATCAGCGTATCGCTCGGGCCATCAAGGAGCAGTATGCATTTGTAGGCAAACCGCAGGAGAAGATCAAGGTCACAATGCGTGAGAACGGCAAGCCGGTCGCTGTTGATGTAACCGAGGAGCTGGAGTTGGCATGTAACGCAATCGTGCCGGATATCGTGGAGCAGATTCAGCACCTGATTCAAGGGTTTGACCCGGAAGATCAGGAAACGGCACTAAGTAATATTGTTCTGGCAGGGGGAGGATCACGGATCTCCGGGCTCGATGAGGTGCTGAGAAAGTCGTTGCGCGACTATGGAAATGTCAATGTCAGGGCTGTAGAGGACCCTGACTATGCAGGCTGTTTGGGTGGCCTCAAGTTGGCGAGTGACCTTCCACCAGATTACTGGGATCACGTTGGTGAGATGGTGACCTCCTAGATGGTGCGCGGTTGTTGAGAATATATTTCTCGAGTGGTTCGTGTTGACAAGGTGCCGGTTGGATTGTGTCAGCCCAACTTCACTATCACACGGTCGCGCTCTACCTGCTCAACTTTGTAGTGGGTGTAGTGCTGGGGCTGTTTCTCTATCGGGAGTATAGAGCGGGCTTCATGGTGGTGATTCGCGACAAGGTCTACTCTGCCAGCTGGTTGGTCATGGGGCTGGTGCTGGCAGCGGTAGCATTCAATAGTGCACAACTCGTACATGGTGCTTCCATTTCAGGTGAGTTGCTGTTGCCCTTGATGATCCTTGCAGGCGTGCTGCTCCCGTTTGCCTGGGTTTTGGTGGTGACACTTCTGCGGTTTTTCGTTGTCGATCTGGTACTGCGATTGCTGGGGCTGTTCATAGCACCATTGGCACAACTGCATACTCGGTGGAAAGCGCACATGGAACAGCGAGAGATAGATGGTCTGAGCCAGCATCGGCAACAGATGGAGAGAATCCTGAGTGCCGGCCGCTCCAGAGGGAGGGCTGTCTTTACGGTTCAGTCGCGTGCTGACAGGAAAAACGGTGACCACTCCGCTTCATCAAAAGGGCAGGCGCGGAAAGATCGTGAGTCCATGCCGGACTTGATGTCCGGCTTCATTGATCGGCTGCTGGATGAGAAGGATGGGCGGTGAAACAGGTTTCCTAAATTTGAATGTAATGGGGCGATTTTGCATTTGGCGGTTATGATAGAGTCCGATTGCAAGTGATAATGTTCGTGGAATAACAGAGGCGCTGGAGAAAGCCTGGACAGGAGAGGGCTATATGGACATGAACAAGATACCCACAGTGCTGGTGGCAGACGATGAAGAGCCGATGAGAATGTTTCTGGTGGGTCTGCTTGAGCATGAGCAATGTGAGGTGATTGGTGTGTGCAGCAATGGAGAGGAAGCGCTGCAGCTCTATCAACAGCATAAGCCGGATATCACTCTGCTTGATATCAATAGTCTTGTCCAATATGAAATGGCCCTGAAGCGAGGCCGTCATTCCAACG
>CAYFOR010000064.1:0-16226 GCA_964344785.1 uncultured Piscirickettsiaceae bacterium | reverse complement strand
CCGTGTTATTGATGCTATCCCGCAGATCACCAAGATCTCCCTTGGCATCGGTATGCACCTGGGCACTGAGTTTTCCATCCCTGATCTCCCGCATCCCGTTACGAATGGCATCTATGTTGTGTTGCAAAGAATCCATCAGCTCATTGAAACCTCGGGCCATCATCCCCAGCTCACTTTTGCCATAGTCTTTGCAGCGTACGGAGAAGTCCCCGGTTTCGCGTAGTCGATCCATCAGGTCAACAATCCCTTGCAACGGAATTGTCATCGAACGAGAGAGGAAGAACCAGACCAGAATGATGACCACCAGAATCGTTGCGCTGGAGGCTACAACCGCAACCAGCCCCTCCTGGGATACCTTCTCTGCTGCAGCACTTGCTTCATCAATCTTCTTTTGCTCCAGCTTGACAAAGTCATCCAGTGCATTGAGCAGTGCCGCCTGAAGTGCCGCCCCTTCCGTCTGCAGTGTCTCGATCGAGTCTTCCCCAAACCCGTCCATGATATTCTGCATCATCACGTTCATCACAGGAAAAGTAGCCGCGGAACTGGCACGAACGCGATCCATCATCGCCTGCTCTGCATCCCCCTCAACCATCTCGTCAAGCTTCAGGATCAAGTCAGTATAACGCTTGACTGAACTGTCAAAGCGGCCCTTATACTCCTCCAGCTTATCTTCATCCTCTGTCAACAGCATATTGCGAATCTCTTCCGCGCGCTGTCGCCCCTCGTCACGCACATCACTGGCTAAACGGATCTTCACATTATAGTTATGAACAATGCCACTCAGCTGCTCACTGAGCGCCTCCATTTTGACCAAAACAACCGCACCACCCACACCTGCAAGAATCAAAATGACGCCAAACGACATCGCAATTCGCTTCGTGATCGACAGGTTTCGCAACAAATCTCCCATAACATCTCCTCCTGCAGTCTGCTGTCCACTAGGAACCCTAACCGGATAGACCCTCCCTGAAAACCGCTATTCCTTGCTGACTGGACCCAACGTCCCAGATATACAAAAAACACCAGCATAACCACAAAAATATTACATGTTTAACAATTATGCAACATTTAAGGATAGCTATTGGCATTTCTGTATGTAATCAAAAACAGCTAATCTCCACCAATTTTTCACATATACCGTATTCTATCCGGAAAACCCCATTATTATTAAGCGCTTAAAACGGTTCCCCCAAACATCAATACCATTACAAATACGACCAATACAGCTTTTTATATAACACAACTCACTATTTTCGTCTATTAAAAAAGATCAACCTCACCGGTGTTATCCTCCTCATCCGCCGGCCTTGACTTGCCTTGAGTCGCAATCTGGATTGCCTCCTCAATTGAAGCACCAGACATGATTGCCTCAAACATACTGGCCTCATCAATCATGCTATAGGTATCCCGGATCTGCTCACGAAGACGGTGCCACTCTTCATGGGAAGCAATATGTTCCTGGTTGGATACAATTCCGGCCAGCGCACTCAGACTGGAACTGACATGAGAGAGGCGCTGGGTCAGTTTGTCATAGAACTGGAACGCAATGATGGCCGCAGCTACTTTTTCAGTGACCAGGTCGGTATTGGTCTGTATTGTTTCCCGAATAGTGCGCAGGTCACTCTCCTCTGCAGATTGGTCCGGTATTTCAGCACTGACACTATCTATCACCTGAGTACAGCCAGACAGCGTGGTGAACGAATTAATCAATGTCGTCACTGAGTGGTCACCATCCTTCATCGACATCTCAATTTGAGCTACCGCAAGATTCAATGTCAAAACGGTATCCTGCAGCTCTTTCCACCCAAGCGACAGGCGCTGCAATTGATCCGATTGGCTATCAGACTGCTGTTCCATCAATACACACTTGTTGTTTAAACTAATACCAGAAGTTCAGGAGAAGATCAGCCCGGAAACCCCCAACTGCTCGGCGCTGGATTGCAAAACCTCACTGCGATCTCCCCATCTCCAGGAAACCCCATCTTCACTCAACTCACGAGTCAGAGCAATCACCAGTTGCAATCCGGCGGTATCGATATTGTTCACATCCTTCCCATCCAGTACGATCGGTGACTGAATCCCGGAATTGATGGTATCCATCCACTCTGACTTCACTTTTCCAGCCGTTCCAATCACCAACTGCTCTCCAAGGTGAAGGTGTGTTTCACCACTATCATCTGCCACCTGTGGTTGTGCTGCAGATACAGAGGATGTCGTTTGCGATACTGCTGGCTCTTGAGTCATTTGTGCACTCTCCTGTTTCGGCGGTTGAACCCCTGACACTTCTTCAGGTATCGGCTGCTGGGCCGCAGGCGGAGACTCTTCCTGTTGTACCGGCTTTGCATCCGCCGCTACAGCCGAGGCCGTATCAGCAGGCTTGTTACTATCGGTATCTTCTTTAATCCACGCCAGTGGATCATGCCCAATCATATCTCCATTACCCATCGTTACCTCCAGATACCCTTCTCATGCTATCGTCGATCTCACTCAGAACGTTCGTCCGTTCAGAATGTCTTTCGCCAACATCTTGAAATCTCGTGACCCGGCCGCATGCCAACGATACTCCAAAACGCTTTTCCCAAATCCAGGCGCCTCAGCCAGCGCATCACATTCGCGAACCGGGGTATGAAGAAGCTCATCAGGAAAATAGCTCTTCACCTTGTCTCTGACTTCACGAGCCAATCTGCGGCGTTTCTGGAACCTGGACATCACCAGCCATCGTTGCAATTGATGCCCCAAGGACTGTTCAAAATTCCTTAACGTACCAATCAGATAGGAAAGCCCCTGCAATCCCAAATAATCCCCTGTTACAGGAATCAACACCTCATCTACCGCATAGAGGATATTGACCACCAATACTCCGGAAGATGGAGGTGCATCAATCAACACAAAGTCACACTGAATTTCAGTCTTCTCCAATGCCTCTTTCAGCAAACTCCCCGATGCGGAATCACATGAACTCTCCAACACCCCCAGTCCACTGCCTGCCGGGACCAAATTGAGATTATCCCTTACCAGAATCGCATGTTTCTCTAGCCGCTCGTGATGCAGCAACACCCTGTCCATTCCGGAAATCCCTCGATCCACAATCCCCAAACTTGCAGCAAGGTGAGACTGAGGGTCCATATCAATCAGCAGTACCCGCTTTCCCATCCGAGAGAGCGCATAGGCCAGATTCCCGGTCAGGGTGGTTTTTCCTACTCCACCCTTCTGATTGACAACCGCAATCTTACGCATTTAGTACTAGTGGAGCACTTGACCACCCTGGTGGTCTTTTCCGTAGTGTGCATTGCCACCATAGCTCCGGGCAGCAGCTGAAACGGTAGTCTCATTCATCAGTCCGGCCACATCCAGAATCAATGCCACGGTACCATCCCCCAGAATGGTTGCACCGGATAGCCCATTCATCTTGTGGAAGTTGGTCTCCAGGCTCTTGATCACAACCTGTTGCTGCCCCAAAAGGTCATCCACCATCAAGGCTGCACGCTTGCCTTCAGCCTCTACCACAACAAGCAACCCTTCCTCCAGATTCTTGTTACCCTCATCCAGTTGCAACCGTTCATGCAGGCGAATGATGGGCAAATACTCCTCACGCAACTGATAAACCTCTGCCTGATGTGCGATAGAGTTCACATGCTCCATATTGACCTGTATGGACTCAATGATGGAGACCAGCGGAATGATGAAGATCTCATTACCAATTCGCAGTAGCTGACCATCCAGAATCGCCAGGGTCAACGGCAACCGAACAGTAAAGGTCGAACCGACATCGGGGATCGAGGTTACCTCCACATTTCCGCCCAAGGTACGGACATTTCTCCGCACAACATCCATTCCCACACCACGTCCAGAGACATCGGTGACCTCTTTGGCCGTTGAAAAGCCGGGACGAAACAGCAGATCAAAGACTTCTGCATCAGGCAGATCTTCTCCTTCGTCGATCACGCCTTTTTCAACAGCTTTCCTCAGAATGGCCGCCTTGTTCAGACCAGCACCATCATCTGCAACCTCAATTACAATATTGCCCCCTTGATGGTAGGCATTCAACTTCACAGTACCGAACTCTGGCTTACCCTTGGCCACACGCTCTTGTGGCGACTCAATACCATGATCAATAGAGTTCCTTACCAGGTGGACCAGCGGATCTCCAATCTGCTCCAATACCGTCTTGTCCAGCTCGGTACCCTCACCACTGACCACCAGCTCAACCTTCTTGTCCAACGCCTGACTGAGATCATGCACAACCCGTGGAAAACGGTTAAAGGCAAAGCTGATTGGCAGCATTCGAATCTGCATCACGCTCTCCTGCAATTCGCGGGTATTGCGCTCCAATTGCGTCAGCCCCTCACGCATACGCTCAATCATGTCGACAGAGAAGTTCTCACCTATCTGGCTTAGCATCGACTGTGTAATCACCAACTCGCCAATCATATCGACCAAAGCATCAACCTTCTCAATAGCAACACGAATCGATGAGCTTTGCTGTTTACCGCCACCACCGCCTCTTTTGCGCTCGGTATCCTGCTGTGTTCTGCGTGAACGAGAGACATCACTCTGCGCTGCCGTTTGTACAGCTGCTGCAGCCTCAACTACAGGCGCAGCCGACTCTGTTGCACCTGCCCCTGCAGATGATTCAGCGATAGGCGAAATAGTGAGATCACAATCATCCTCAACCCACTCGAAAACCTCTGCAACCTCCTCTCGTGTGGCCCCTCCAGTAAGCACCAGCTTCCACCCTAACGCACAACTCTCCGGCTGAAGGTTGGCCAACACGGGCACTGCATCCCGCTCTACATTGACTTCCAACTCCCCCAACTCGCGCAGGGCACGAAAGATACGCAGAGGCTCATTACCTGTTCTGAGCATCCCTTCGTAAGGGATAAAAACAATTTTCCATCCGGAAACAGTGGCAGATTGTGACTGCTCTCCCCCAGATGAAGCACCTTCCGCCACTGAAGGTTCAGCCCCCAATGCCTCATCCAGATCCGCACGAACCGAATCGACCCGTTCCTGATCAATTGGATCTCCTGCCTTCAGATCAATGAACATACTATGAAGGCAATCGACCGAACGCAACAGCACATCAACTCCCTCTGTCGTGACATCACGTTCACCAGAACGCATCTGGTCCAACAGCGTCTCCATCACATGAGTAAAACCGGTCACCTCTTCAAAACCGAAGGTCGCACTCCCCCCCTTGATGGAGTGTGCAGCACGGAAGATAGTATTGATCTCTTCAGCATCGGCTGCACCAGGAACCAGTTCCAACAATCCCGCTTCCATTATCTCAAGTCCTTCGAAGCTCTCCTCCAGATAGACTTGCCGAAACTGCTCCATATCAATCGCCATCTTTGATCTCCCCGATTCTTGCCACTAAACCACCTCTAAGACCACCTAAACTCTAAACAGCCCCCACTACAAAGATCTAGCTCAACAGTTTATTTACCGTAGCCAGCAACTTGTCAGGACTAAAAGGTTTAACGATCCACCCTGTTGCACCCGCATCTCTCCCCGCCATCTTCTTGTCATCCGCTGCCTCTGTGGTCAGCGTAAGGATTGGAAGAAACTGATAGCCGTCAACCTGACGCATCTGCCGTGTCATCTCAATGCCATCCATATTGGGCATATTCACGTCAGTCAGGACCATCTCATACTGCTTACTCTTCGCCATGCTCAGTGCCTGGACGCCATCCTCAGCCTGATCCACCTCATGCCCGACTCCCTCCAGGGTAAAGGTTACCATCTGCCTCATCGAAACCGAATCATCAACAATCAGTATCTTTGCCATCTCTATTCTCTTACTCCAAAATTAATGAGATTTCTTATGCTCAATACACAATTCACTACAAAATTGGCCCATCCCGGCCAGCTATACCTGCATCGCCTCCGCCGAAAGCAGATCATCTGCATTCAACAGAATGACCATACCCGTTTCCAATGCAGCAATACCTTTCATATGGTGATCATCAAACCCATCCACCGGCGGCGCACTTTTGAACTGCCCCTCGGTCAACGAGATCACATCTGAAACTGAATCCACAACTAAACCAATTGCCCGACCACGGATCAAGGTGACAATAATAACGGTCTCCCTGGTAAACTCGGCATCAGGCATATTGAAGCGAATCCGCATATCAACAATTGGAACCACCACACCACGCAGATTCAATACTCCTCTCACTTCCGCAGGTGTGCCCGGCATTGGCGTGGGCTCCTCCCACTCCTTGATCTCCTGCACCTTAATCAGGTCCACCCCATACTGTTTCCCCCCCAGCGTAAAGACCAGATACTGGTCTTCTACACTAGTTCCATACAGATCGCCGCTCACCTGACCTGCAACTGACTGTGTTGTCTGCATGTACACCCCCCATTATTATTTTACTTGGATAACTATATCTTCCACATCAAGGAAGAACAAGCACAATAGCAACTAAAAAGGAAACAAAAAGATTGGAATTCTGTGTGGGTTGTCGATAATGTAACACACTCTAGCAGCTCTGCAGAGTTTGACACCGTATTTCAATGTAATTTTACCGCTGCAGCGCAACAACAGTACTGATCACTTTCAACCAGCAAAGACAACTCAATGGATTTAGCCAGTCTTGTAGGTATTATCCTCGCATGGGTACTTGTCGCCATAACGATTCTGCTTGGCGGCGAGATGGGCATGTTTGTCAACGCCCCTTCACTGGTCATCGTAATCGGCGGCTCACTGGCGGCCGTGATGATGCAGTTCACCCTCCCCCAGTTTCTTGGAGCCTGGGGAACCGCAGCCAAGGCCTTCATTTACAAAGAGACCCAAAACACCGATCTGATCAACCAGATTACAGAGTGTGCCCAGGTCGTGCGAAAAGAGGGACTGTTGGCCCTGGAAGGGATGATGGACAGCATTCAAAGTGACTTTCTCCGCCAAGGGTTACAAATGGGGGTGGATGGACAGGATGCACATGTAGTCTCATCCCAACTGACCTCAGAGATGATATTGACCCTGGGACGACACGAAGTCGCCCACAAACTCTTCTCATCATGGGCCGATCTCGCACCTGCCCTGGGTATGGTTGGAACCCTGATTGGTCTGGTTCAGATGTTGGCAAACATGAGTGATCCGGCAGCCATCGGACCCGCCATGGCAGTCGCATTGCTGACCACACTCTATGGTGCGCTTGTTGCCAATCTGATGGCACTGCCTATCGCAAAGAAACTCGAATTGCGGACTGAAGAGGAGCGTCTGCAAAAAGCATTGATTATTGAAGGTATTGCCGGCATCCAGGAAGGCGTCAACCCACGCATCATACAGGCGTCTCTACTGAACTATATTCCATCCAATAAGCGTGCAGCCTTCGAAGAGGAGTAACCGGTGGCTGCTCCTGAACCGGAAAAGAAGTGCCCTGCAGGCCTGCCTGCCTGGCTTGCCACATTCGGTGATTTGATGTCATTGCTGCTCTGCTTTTTTGTTTTGTTACTCTCATTCGCAACCATCGACGCAGTAAAGATGAAACGGGTCATTGCCGGAATGGACAAGGCATTCGGTGTGCAGAATGAGGTTCCTGCACACAGCACTCCCATTGGCACTTCCATCATTGCTGACAAATTTACACCGAATGTCACCAAGAAGACGACCAAGGACGTTGTTCGACAAGAGACAACCAATGTCCGGATGAAAATTCTGGCTGAAAAGTCAGGCTCCGACGGTGAAAGCGATGAAGACGAAAAACGCAAGCAGACTGAAAAAGATACCGAAACCATGAAGAAAGCCCTGAAGCTGGAGACCTTTCTACGTCAGGCGGAGGTCAAGGGGGAAGAGAACCTGATACTGATTCGCCTCAAGGACAAGGCCGCATTTCGCACCGGCAGCGCGGACCTGAACCGCGCCATCTTCACCACACTGGAGAAAATCTCGGATGAGATCGCCAGCATGCAGGGGCGTGTGCAAATCATTGGACACACAGACAACATACCGATTTCAAACGATGAGTTCTCATCCAACTGGGAACTCTCCAGCATGCGCGCCACCGCAGTACTGCACAAAATGCTCGAATACCGTCCCGACCTTTCCGGACGGATTCAGGCGGAAGGGCATGCCGATATCGACCCCATTGCGGAAAACTCGGACCCAATGGGACGCTCATCCAACCGCAGAGTTGAGATTATCATCAAGAAGTAGTTGAGTTATGGAGGTAGACTATGGCCGATGAACGCAGACATTTCAGAATCGACTTGGAGGCACTGGTCAGTTGCAAAGAGTTAACCGAACAGGAAGCCTTTCAACTGGCCGCCGAGATCAAGTCACAGTCACCGACAACCGGTACTGTAGATTCAGAAACGGTAAAACTGAACAAACAGATTCAGGACTCAATCACCGCAATCTCTTCAAACAACCTCCAGATGGGACACCTGCTGAACCTGTTCAACCGCAAGATCAACCTCCTGTTTGGAGAAATAGAAGTCATGAAGGCAAAAAGTGCAGAGAGCGGAGGCCCAATCACCAAGGAGATGCCGATCAACATCAGTGGAGGGGGCGCCCTGATATACAGCGACATAGAGTTTGCACCGGGAACACTGCTCGACCTGAAAATCACCTTTATCCCGGAACATGTTGCCATTCGTTCCGTATCCCGTGTCATCAAGGCATTTACAAACTCCCCTGATGACCGTCATGGAAACTGGAAGATTGCACTTGAGTTTGCCCATATGCACGACGAAGACCAGGATCGAGTGGTTCGCAAGGTATTGCAAGAGCAGACAAAACAGCTTCGTGCTCAGAAACGTGCAGAACACCTGGCATCAGAGGATGACACCGAGTTTTAGCACTCGATCAACATAGTAGATCTGATGCGCCTGCTGCTCCTGATCCTCTCTACCGTTCCTGTTATTATCGGTGCATCCCTCTGGCTCTATATTGAGAACGAAATTCTCCCGGCCCTCCCCGAGCAAAAGGAGATTGAGGATATCGAAATGCAGCTGCCGCTGCGTATACTGGCGCGTGATGGCTCCCTGATTGCGACCTTTGGCGAAAAACACAGAATCCCACTTCGCTATGAAGAGATTCCACAACAAATGATCGATGCCATTCTCTCTGCAGAGGATGAGCGCTATTTCGAACACCCCGGCATTGACGCGACCGGCATCACGCGTGCCGCCATTGAGTACCTCACCACCGGTGAGAAACGACAGGGGGGCAGCACAATCACCATGCAGATGGCCAGGAACTTCTTTCTGACCCGAGAGAAAAGCTGGGAGCGGAAACTGAAAGAACTGCTGCTGGCCATCCGCATTGAAAAGACATACAGCAAAAAGGAGATCCTGACCCTCTACCTCAACAAAATCTTTCTGGGACACCGATCCTATGGAATCGGGGCCGCATTTCAGACCTACTATGGGGCAACCCCGGATCAGGCAACACTGCCACAGATCGCAATGATTGCAGCCCTCCCCAAGGCCCCCTCATCGATCAACCCAATCCGCAATCCAAAACGGGCACGCGAGAGAAGAGATTATGTTCTAGCAAGAATGCGTCAACTGCACCACATCAGTGAAAAGGAGTATAAAAAGGCTATCAACACCCCGCTCAGTGCACGCCTTCACCGCCCCCCCGTAGATACCCATGCACCCTATGCAGCTGAAATGGTTCGTGCAGAGTTGTATCGCATGTTTGGCGAATTCGCTTACACTCAGGGGATTTCGGTTACCACAACCATCCGGCCCAAAGCTCAGAAAGGTGCCGTCCGCGCACTGCGCAAGACCGTTGCTGAAGCCAATAAACGACAGCTAAAGGCAACTACCCCTCCAGGCAGCAACAAAAGCAGAAAACACCCCTCATTGCAGGGCGCCATTGTTGCAGTCGATCCCCATAATGGAGCCATTATCGCCTTGAGTGGCGGCACCTCTTTCGAAAAGACCCCATTCAACCGGGTAACACAGTCAAAGCGTCAGATGGGTTCCACCATCAAACCACTGATCTACTCAGCCGCATTGCGCCAGGGCAAGACCGTTGCCACTCTGGTCAATGACGCGCCACTGGTATTCAAGGGGTCCCTCGACTTCCCTCCATGGAAACCCAACAACTCCAGTCATCGCTTTCATGGTCCCACCCTGCTTGAGGACGGATTGATCCAGTCCCGAAATCTGACATCCATCCGTCTTCTGCAGCAGATCGGCTTCAAGCCTGTGCTCAACCACCTGACCAAACTGGGTTTTCCAAAGGAGCGAATCGAATCCCATCGTGACCTGACCCTGGCCATTGGATCACTTCCTGCATCACCACTGGAGATTGCAAAGGCTTATACTCCATTTGCCAATGGCGGCAGATTGACCACGCCCTACCTGATTCACCGCGTTGACGGTGCACAACTGTTCAAATGCGTTCTCTGTCAGAAACGAAGACGACCTAAAGTGCTCAATCCACAGATACACTACCTGATGGACAGCATGATGAAAAAAGTCGTTCAATGGGGAACCGCCAGAGACGCCACAAAACTTGAACGGCGAGATATTGCCGGCAAGACCGGAACCTCAAACAACGCAATCGATACCTGGTTTGCCGGTTACCATCCAGATATGGTTACCGTCACCTGGATTGGATACGATCAACCTCAACCACTTGGCAGAGACGAATCGGGAGGACACACTGCCCTGCCAATGTGGATTCGCTTCATGGAAGGTGCATTGAAGCAACTACCGGAAAAATATCCATCCCGTCCCAAAGGGCTGGTAGATCGTTATATTGACCCCGCAAGTGGAAAAACAATCTCCACGAAACTCAAGGGGCGTAGACTCCTGACCTTTCGCAGAGGACTGGAACCACCACCGGCAATGGAGTCCATTACCGGCAAAAGCAACCAGGAGATCCAAAACAACCTTCTCCAGTTCTGGTAAACCTCATATCGTCCATCTCCACTACTTGTGCCTGCTGGCCAGCCTGCGGCTATTCAGGGCAAGACAGATAGCCTCTGAAGCAAGACAAAGAGTCACATATTGTCTTGTCAAATCATTGACATTGCTATATAGCCTGAACGGGTCAGGGTGTCGTGGGCTGATTCCATATCACGAAAACGGGTTACCTCACACTCCTCACAGCCATTCCATGCCTGTACAACAACGGACCGCCCATCCTCATCACGTGAGACCAGACAGCTACGCTCGCCATTACCCACATGCAGATAGCGGAAGGCCTCCTCAACTCTGGCAGAGATCAGACGCTCCTTCAAATCCTTGAGTCTACCCAGCGCACGACGCGCACTGCGCATCTCACCTTGTTCCACTGCGACAGAGAACTGTTGATAGGTATCACCAAAGGCAACCAGCAATTTTTCCCTCATTTGACTCATCATGGCATTTTGCTCCTTTACCGAATCTGTTTCACAAGCCGGCAAATAAAAAGCAAATTTTATGCCACCCTACCCAGAAGGGTTCGTATGATCAACCGGAAAGGTTATCGTAAAATGCATCCCCTCTCCCGGACTGCTTTCACAGCGAATCTCGCCACTCATTCGCTGGGTCACCAGATTATAGACAAGGTGCAACCCGAGGCCACTACCACCGGCACCTCTACGTGTTGTGAAGAAGGGCTCAAAAATCTTCTCCACCACTCCCTGAGGAGCCCCCTTACCATTATCAGCAAAGAGAACCTGAACGCCTGTCTGAACCAATGTAATATCGATCGTTATCTCCCCTGCCACCTCGTCATCCAGACCATGTGTCACCGAGTTCATCACCAGATTGGTGATCACTTGAGCAAAGGCACCCGGGTCATTGACGACCTGTATGGCCTCGTCACCACTCACCACAAGCCGATGCGGAAGCCGTTTCAGTCTCGGCTGCAAACTACGCAAGATATCATGCAAATAAGGCACCAAATGGAAGGAGCGGTCTTCGCCGCTACTCTGATCTACTGCAACCTGCTTGAAGCTTTTCACCAACGCACTCGCCCTGCCCAGGTTCTCCAGCACAATCCCGGCCGACTCTTCAGCCTGCCCAAGATAGTGCTCAAGCTCGGAGCGCTTCATCTTCTGTTCATGAAAGAGTGTGACAATATGGCTTGTCTGCTCTTTAAGGTACGAGGCCGCGGTTACGCCAATACCCAACGGTGTATTCACCTCATGAGCCACACCGGCCACCAGGCCTCCAAGTGATGCCATCTTCTCCGACTCCACCAACTGATGTTGCGTCATCTTCAACTGCCGCATAGAGTACTGCAGCTCCTCGTTGGCCTTGATTGTACGGGCCTGCTCCTCACGGATACGCTGCTCGGACTCCTTGATCAGCGTGACATCATTACTGATTGCCATATACTGCACAGGCAAGAGATCCTCTCCCAGGAAAGGGACAATCGTGGTATCCAACCAGACTTTACGACCACTCTTGGTGTAATTGCAGATCTCTCCGCGCCAGACAAGTCCCGCAGAAATCGTCTTCCACATCTTTTCATAAAAGGCCGTATCTTGAAGGTTGGATTTCATGATACGGTGATTCTGACCGATCAGCTCCTCTTCACTATATCCAATCAGGTCCAACATCCGCTGGTTGACATAATTGATATTGCCATCAAGATCTGTAGCCGTAATGATCGCAGCCTGATCCAGTGCAAATTTGTGATTATGCAGAACACTATTGTTGGCCTGCGCTTCCTGATCAGCCTGGAGCAACTGCTGTCGCATCCCTTTCAAGGAGCGCAGCAGATCTCCCAGCTCATCATCGGTGTCCGCCTCAATCGGTGTATGATAGTTTTTGTCATGAATATCCCTGAATACCTGCTGAACCTTGGTGATCGGCCTGCGTATTCCTTCCACCAGTGCACGAGCAGTCAAGATGGTAGCAACCAGTGCAAGCACCAGAAACAGCCAGACCAGAAGGTTTTCCTTCACATCACCACTGTTCAGCAGTCCATCCAGCAGCAGACTCTGCAGCAGTACCAGCAGCAGCATCACACCAAAGCCTGCGTATAATTTTCCTCGATATGTCACAATGACATGGACTGTAGACCTCACTCGGAAGTGCGTCAAGAGATGATATAATCTTGCAATGTCAGCGCAAGGTCCCAACTGTTTTGAGTGCCAGCATTTTTTTGTCACCTGGGAGCAGGCCTTTCCCCGAGGATGCCGCGCCTACGGGATCAAAACCCCCCACATGCCCTCAACGGAAGTGCTGATGTCGGACGGACGTCCATGTATGCTTTTTTCTCCAAAAAGTAAAAAAGCAGCCAAGAAGAAAAACAGTTAACACTCAACCTGTAGTTATCTTACTATTAACTCAAAATTATCAATTGAATACGGGCATCTGAGCACTAAATGGAAGTCAATAATTTTAAATCCTATTGTGATCAATTTGATCGTGCCGCTGCCGAGCTTGGCCTCGATGAAAACCTTGCACTACTCCTCAAGTTTCCGGATCGAGAGCTGAGTGTTGAGCTCTCCCTGATTCGTGAAGATGGCTCACTGCGGGTTTTCCGAGGATACCGCTTTCAACATAATGACGCACGAGGACCATTCAAGGGTGGACTCCGTTTTCACCCTCAGGTCGATACAGACGAAGTTCGTGCACTCGCCTCCCTGATGACCTTTAAAACTGCCCTGGTCGACATTCCCTTTGGTGGAGCCAAGGGCGGCATTCAGATTGACCCATCTGAACTGACCCCTCGCGAACTGGAGCAACTCACACGCACCTTTGTCCGCGCAATCAGCCCGGTGATCGGACCACATACCGATATTCCCGCCCCCGATGTGAACACCAATGCCCAGATCATGGCCTGGATCATGGATGAGTACAGCCAGATGCATGGATACAGCCCTGGGGTCGTTACCGGCAAGCCGATCAGTCTCGGAGGCTCGAAGGGTCGTGAAGCGGCTACCGGTGTCGGTGTATCGATTATTCTACGAGAGGCTGCCAAATACCGGGAGATGACACTCAAGGGGGCCACTGTCGCCATTCAGGGGTTTGGAAATGTTGGTAGTTGGGCCGCACAGACACTATACGCCTATGGCTGCAAGATCATCGCCGTAAGTGATGCGGCCGGTGGTATCTTCAACGCAGATGGAATCAACATCCATGAGCTGATCGAATATCGCAATCAGCACGGCACGATCCATGGGTCCAGACTCGCATCCGTCATCAGCAATGATGAACTGTTATCGCTGGAGTGTGACTTTCTGATTCCCGCTGCCCTCGGTGGCGTCATCCACAAGATGAATGCCGACCACCTGAATTGCAAGGTGATTGTCGAAGCTGCAAACGGCCCCACCACTCCAAGTGCCGATGAAATTCTCCAAAAGAAGAAAATTCCGGTCATTCCAGACATCCTGGCCAACGCCGGAGGGGTTATCGTCTCCTATTATGAGTGGGTGCAGAACCTGCAACACCACTATTGGGAGGCCGATGACATCAACCACAAACTGGAGAAGCGCCTAGTAGACAGTTTCTACGAGATGGCTGCACTGGCCCACTCCAGAGATGATCTCTCTTACAGAACCGCCGCCTTCATGCTCGCGATCAGCCGTGTATCCTCAGCAGTCGAAATGCGCGGCCGTATAACCTGAAACCAGTGGTAACTGTTCAGCTTACCCCTGAACAGCCGCAGGTTGGTAATCAGTTACAGGTACTGGTGAATAGTTACAAACCAGACAGCACTGAAAAAAATCATCTGCCATTGACTCAAGAAGACGATGTCCACTCCACCTTAAACAACTGCTCCAGTGGCTTGGGCTGGTCAAACAGATAGCCTTGAGCGTAGTTGACGCCGATCTCACTGAGATCGGTTGCAATCTTCTCATTCTCGACATATTCGGCAATCGACTCCATGCCCATCACCAGCGATACACTCTGCATCGCTTCAACCATCGCCCGGTCAATCTTGTTCTCCACCAGCCCCACCACAAACTGACCATCAATCTTCAGAAAGTCTACCGGCAGTGACTTCAAATAAGAAAAGGAGGACATCCCCGAACCGAAGTCATCCAGCGCAAAACGAAAGCCCAGTGCCTTCATCTCACTGATGAAATTTCCGGCGCGGTTCAACTGGTTGATTGCAGAGGTCTCTGTTACCTCAAAATAGATATTATTGGGATCGATCTGGTAGTGGTGCATCTGCAGATAGATAAACTCATTCAGATCCTCTTCCATCACCGTTGTACCCGAGAGGTTGATTCCCAGTATCACGGGTGCGGCATCAGGGTATTGCTGCTTGCGCCGCTGCAGAAGCTCAAAAGTCTTGCTGATCACCCAACGGTCGAGCTTATGCATCACACCGTAATGCTCCGACGCGGGAATAAAGATATCGGGCGGCACCATGGTGCCTGATGTATCGACCATTCGAATCAGCACCTCGTAGTGCGAAGCCCGTTTTGAGCGATCCAGCTTCAGTGGAACAATGGGTTGTGCGTAGAGGCGAAACCGATCCTCCTTGAAGGCATTGGTGACCATTGCCACCACTCCCATCTCACTCATCCGTTGCTCGCTGGCATCGTCCCCCTCGATATAGAAAAAGAGCTGGTTGCGCCCACGATCCTTCGCCTCGTAGCACGCCATATCAGCAAACTGAATCAACTGATCCCGGCTGAACTGGTTGCTGGCTGCAAAGGTGATCACCCCAATACTGGCCCCTACTGAGAATTCCATCTCCTCATAGTAAAAGCGATAGTTATTGATATGGTTCAGAATCATCTCACCAAACAGTCGCGCCGAATGATGGTCACGTTGTCTCGTGAGGATACCGAACTCGTCTCCACCAAGACGCGCCAGCAAATCGCCTTCCCTCATCACCGATTGCAGTTCACTGCTCAACTCACGCAGCAACTGGTCACCCGTAAAGTGTCCACAGGTATCATTGACAACCTTGAACTGGTCCAGATCAAGATAAAACACGGCATACTCATTCAAATCGTCATCAAGCCCTTCAAGCACATCATCCAGTGCATGAAAGAATGAGCGCCGATTTGCCAGACCGGTCAGCTGATCATGATTGGCCTGATACTCCAGTTGTCGACTCATGTACTGAAGCTGATTGACCGCCTCTACCCGCTGATGCTCCCGATTCCAGCTGATATAGAGGGTCCTTGCCATCTGTACCAGTACCTCACCCTGAAACGGCTTGGTAAGCAGCATGGTATTTTTCTGCAGCGCCTGCTGCATCTCATCCACAGTATGGTCAGAATAGGCTGTTACAAATACTACATACACATCCACTGGTGTCCCAACGTTACAGGCCAAAAACTCATTTGACTGCATAAAACACT
>CAYFOR010000063.1:0-16253 GCA_964344785.1 uncultured Piscirickettsiaceae bacterium | reverse complement strand
CGTCATCAATAACCAATTGAATTTATTCGATTAAACGTTGGGACACCAGTGTTGTTGGGCATAACTATTCAATGCATATCAACACGCCTGACCGGCAGTAAATAACCATTCCTGTCGAAAACTACAAAACCAATAATATTCTTTATATAAACATGAATAAATATAACAGTTAATTAATACAACCTATAATCTCCGCAATGACACGGACTGAAGTCATCTCAGAATATTGAGTGGCGCACTCTCAAAAGATAAGGATGCGGAACAGATGGACCTATGTGATTTAAGAACAGGAGATATCGACAAGGCAATGGAGGTACTTTGTCGAAAATTTTATCGGGAGATGGCCTTTGGAATCTATCTGACGATTGCAACCACGATGACCGGGCTGAGCGTTCTGTTGAGCCTTCTTTAATCCATTTTCGATATCCTGGCCAGGACAGCACCACTACTTCGGTGCAAGCATTCCCTCTTCAACAATAAAGGCAGCGATCTCGTCAACACCCTGTCCTGCTCTGAGGTTGGTAAAGAGATAGGGTTTCTCCCCTCTCATCCGTTGTGTATCCGACTCCATCACCTCCAGCGATGCACCGACATAAGGGGCCAGATCGATCTTGTTGATCACCAGCAGATCCGAGCGGGTAATACCAGGACCACCCTTACGTGGAATCTTCTCCCCCTCTGCCACGTCGATCACATAGATCATCAGATCGGCCAGCTCGGGGCTGAAGGTTGCCGAGAGGTTATCGCCGCCACTCTCGATGAAGACCGCATCCAGCATCGGGAATCGGCTCTGCAGATCGGCAACGGCTGCAAGATTCATCGACGCATCTTCGCGAATCGCGGTATGGGGACACCCCCCGGTCTCGACACCGATGATGCGCTCCTCCGGTAGCGCCTGACTGCGCATCAGGATCTTTGCATCCTCCTGGGTATAGATATCGTTGGTGACCACCGCGATCTCATACTCATCACGCATACGCTTGCAGAGTACATCCAACAGGGCCGTCTTGCCTGAACCGACCGGGCCTCCGACACCAATTCTGAGTGGGTTTTTCTGATCTGACATGGCTGATTTCTCTCAAATTATGACCGGAATAGTCTTGTGTATTGTGTCTCGTGGTGGCTACTGGCAATGGCCATGGCTGGTGCAGAGGCCCCGATCTCATCTACCGGAACCTGTAGCGCACGGGGAATGGCATCCGCAACGAGAGCGGCCAATTCAAGCTGAATGCGCTGTCCGGCGGTCTGCCCGAGGGGCACCAGTTTGACTGCTGCGGAGACCTGATTCTCCAGCCAGCTCCACCCCAATCCCAGCGCAGCCTGGAATAGTGGAATCTTCCATTGCACCGCCGCCAGTGCAAAACCAACCATTTGACTCTTGTCCATTGCAATACGGAAACGGTCAACCCCCTCAATCCCCAGATCATCCAGCAATGTTGCCAGCGCTCGCCCACGATTGATCTCCTCCTGACGCAATTCCGCTGTTTCACGACAAGCCAGCAGGAAATCTGCCCAGTGGCCCACACTGCCCTGCTCATCGGCTTGAACTGCCTCGTATATCTCACGCAGTACCGGAAGCTCCAGCCAGGTGAGCCCATCCAGAATCAACCCCTCCAGCCAACGACTGACATCCTCCTCTGTCGTCACCTGATCGGCCTCAACCGCCCACTCCAGCCCCTGTGAATAGGTGTAACCACCGACAGGCAGTGCGGGACTCACCAATTGCATCAATCGCAGTTCTGATAATCCCGGTGTAGCAAGTGTCTCAATGGACATGGTGATTCCCTGATGTGCTCCCGTGGCTATGGCTGTGACCATGACCGTGGGCATGATCGGTATGGTGTTCACCATAGGCGCCCGGCTCCGGCTCAAAAGGGGCCTGCTCACACACCGGTTCCACTCCCAATCCACGTACCATCTCATCCAGCACATGATCATGCTGATAGCGCACCATCCCGGTACCGATCTGCAGTGGTGTATGGCGGTTACCGAGGTGATAACAGACTCTGGAGAGCAGGAGCAGGTCATCACAGTGGACGGTCGAGACCGTCTCTGCTGCGGACCGGACTTCTGCCGTCACCCCCTGATCACTCTCCACACAGTCTCCATGACGCAATATTGGTCCACGGTCCAGAAACAGACCACCTGCCGTACCGTCATCGAGGGTCACCTTCAATCGCCCACGAATACGCTGATCAAACGGCAGTGTCACGGTATGGTCCGGATGCTCCACCGACTCAACTCTTTTGGTAAATCGGATCATCGTCAGAACAGGAAATAGCGTTGTGCCATCGGCAGTTCAGCCGCCGGTTCGCAGGTCAACAGCTCACCGTCGGCCCGTACCTGGTAGGTCTGCGAATCCACCTCAATCACAGGCTGGTAACTGTTCAGTACCATATCCTTTTTCCGCACCGTGCGACACGCCTTGACCTCGCCAATGATCGACTTCAACCCCAGTTGCTGGTGCACCCCCTCGGCGATACCCACCTGCGAGAGAAAGGTCATCGTGGTTGCATTCCGTGCTCCACCCAGTGCCCCGAACATGGGACGATAGTGGACCGGTTGCGGGGTCGGGATCGAGGCGTTGGCATCCCCCATCGGTGCGGCCACAATCATCCCTCCCTTCACAATCAGGCTCGGCTTGGTACCGAAGAAGGCAGGCTTCCAGAGCACCAGATCGGCCAGCTTCCCCACCTCCACCGAGCCGACCTCATGTGCTATACCGTGGGTCAGCGCCGGGTTGATGGTGTATTTGGCAATATAGCGTTTGGCTCGCTGGTTATCTGCATCACGGTGGTCCCCCTCCAACGCTCCCCGCTGCACCTTCATCTTGTGCGCCGTCTGCCAGGTACGGGTGATCACCTCCCCTACCCGCCCCATCGCCTGTGAATCCGATGCGATCATCGAGAAAGCCCCCAGGTCATGGAGGATATCCTCTGCGGCAATCGTCTCTCTGCGAATCCTGGATTCGGCAAAGGCGACATCCTCGGCAATGGAGGGGCTCAGATGGTGGCAGACCATCAGCATGTCCAGATGCTCATCCACCGTATTAACGGTATAAGGGCGGGTTGGGTTGGTTGAGGATGGCAGCACGTAGTCGTAGCCTGCCGCACGAATGATATCGGGGGCATGACCGCCACCTGCACCTTCGGTATGGTAGGTGTGGATGGTACGATCCTTCATCGCAGCCAGCGTATCCTCCACAAACCCGGACTCATTCAAGGTATCGGTATGGATCGCCACCTGTACATCCATCTCTTCCGCCACATTCAGGCAGTGGTCAATCGCGGCGGGCGTGGTTCCCCAGTCCTCATGGAGCTTCAGACCGATCACCCCGGCACGCACCTGCTCCCGTAGCGGCTCCTCCTGTGAGGCATTACCCTTGCCCAGAAAGCCGAGGTTCATCGGCAGCGAATCTGCCGCCTCCAGCATGCGATGAATGTTCCATGGCCCGGGGGTACAGGTGGTGGCATTGGTCCCGGTTGCCGGTCCGGTCCCACCACCCAGCATCGTGGTCACACCGGACATCAGCGCCTCATCCACCTGTTGCGGGCAGATAAAGTGGATATGGGAGTCGATTCCCCCTGCGGTCAGGATCTGCCCCTCACCGGCAATCGCCTCTGTTCCCGGTCCTACAATGATATCGACATCGGATTGAACATCCGGATTACCGGCCTTGCCGATGCCGCTGATACGGCCCGCCTTGATACCGATATCCGCCTTGATGATGCCCCACCAGTCCAGAATCAGGGCATTGGTAATCACCATGTCCACCACCTCAGCCGCACAGCGCTGGCTCTGGCCCATACCATCACGGATCACCTTGCCACCACCAAATTTGACCTCATCCCCATAGGTGGCCCGATCCTCTTCTACCTCGATGAAGAGATCGGTATCGGCCAGTCGGACCCGGTCACCGGTGGTTGGACCATACATCTCCGCATAGGCCTGTCTGCTGATTGATGCCATCAGTCGAGCCCTCCCATCACCCTGGCATTGAAGCCATAAACCTTACGATCACCGGCATAGGCGACCAGCTCCACCTCACGGGTCTGACCCGGTTCAAAGCGGATCGCGGTACCCGCAGGGATGTTGAGACGAAACCCACGGCAACACTCTCTGTCAAATTCAAGCGCGCCATTGGTCTCGTAAAAATGGTAGTGCGAACCCACCTGTATCGGTCGGTCTCCGGTATTGGAGACGGTAACCACGGTCGTCTCCCGCCCGCTATTGAGTTCGATTTCACCTGCTGCTGCCACTATTTCGCCTGGTATCATCTTGTTCTCCTGTTCCTGGTGGGCGTCTTAGATAATTGGATCATGTACCGTCACCAACTTGGTCCCATCCGGGAAGGTCGCCTCCACCTGCACCTCATGGATCATCTCGGCAATCCCATCCATCACCTCATCACGACTCAGCACCGTCCGACCATGATCCATCAACTCTGCAACGGTTCTCCCCTCACGTGCACCCTCCATAATTTCACAACTGATGAGCGCGACGGCCTCCGGATAGTTCAGTTTCAGCCCTTTGGCCTTGCGCCGCTCTGCCAGCAATCCGGCGGTGAACAGCAGCAGCTTGTCTTTCTCTCTCGGTGACAGTTCCATCTCTCTTCTCTCTAACGCTCTTGTTCTAGGTATTCCACACACGTGGAACCACCGCCCCACGTCCCAATGTTTGTTGCCGTACAGTACTCCAAATCAAAGCAAAGCGGTTTCTGGCCCGTTCGGTTGAATCACCCAGATAACGGACCACAAGCAGATCCTCAATCAGGGTAGAGGCCAATGACTCCCTCTCAGAGGAGATCGAAAAGGATCTCACCTGCTCCATCTGATCTTGCACTACACCGCTGATCAGCAGCGTACCGGTAACCGGCTGTCGGTTGAGCAGTGCCGGTGCATGCATGCTCTCTTCCACCACCCGTAACCGCTCCATCAGCAGCGGTGTTCCATCCCGGTAGATCGCCCAGTGTGTATCCACGTCTCCTGTATCGAACTGCTCCCCGATCACCGGCCGACCCAGACAGTGGACCTCCCACAGTGCCACCTTGGCGCTCCCCTCCAGGTTCAGCACCAGCCGGCTCTTCACCGATGCCCCCGGAAAATAGATATTCTCCTGTGGCAACCACTCCAATACAGCACCATCCGCAACCCGGAGCTGCTGCTCCTGTGTTGCCACGGCCCCCGCACTGCGGTAGAACTTGGTTGCTCCGGGAGTGGTCAGCAGCACACGCGATTCTGCCGCAAGCTCCAGATCCACTTCGATACGATCTCCACCCACCACGCCACCCGGTGGATGGAGTAGATAGATATGGCAGACATCCCCTTCCGGGTAGAGTGCCCGCTGCACCGAAAGCGGTCCTAGGCGACGGCGGTGGTGCAACACGGTACGTGCCGCCCGCTTGCTGAACCCCAACTCAAGACGTGCACGCCATCCCTGTTGAGATCTCGTTACGGAGCCCATCATTTGGCCTCCAAGTGCTGCAAGGCACTTCTAAAAATAGTGATTTTCGCGTGAGAGCAAGGAAGCACCGCACGGAAAACCGCAGTGTACACGCAAGTACATGAGGGTTTGAGTACGGAACTGACGCCGCTATCGCGTGAAAAGTGCATTTTTAAGAGTGCCTTGAAGGTGATCAGCGGTTGAGACGACGGTAGCCCCACCATGCTACAGGTACCAGCAACAGGGCAATCAGCAGATGTTCGATACCGTGCAACACCAAACCTGCTTCACTGAAATGTGCCTGCGACTCCAGAGAAAACATCGTGCCTGTCAATAAAAGAACTTTCTTCATCATCTCTTGTCTCCTGAAAAATGGTTTCAATTTGCTCAAACTGTCAGATATTGCTGAACCAGCTCTTCACTCAAGGTATCCATCGGCCCCGCTGCCACCGATCTACCCCGATCCAGAATCGCAAAGTGGTCTCCCACTCTGCGGGCAAAGGGCAGTTTCTGCTCCACCAATAGCACGGTCAGACCGATTTCCCGGTTCAGTCGACTGATGATGTCGCCAATTTCGGCCACGATATTGGGTTGAATCCCCTCGGTGGGCTCATCCAGTATCAGCAGCTGCGGGTCGGTGACCAGTGCCCGCCCGATGGCGAGTTGCTGCTGTTGACCGCCGGAGAGATCACCACCACGCCGCCCCAGCATCTCTTTCAATACCGGAAAGAGTTCAAAAATGGCCTCTGGTATCACCTTGCCGCCATCTGCCCGTGCGGGTAGACCGATCTGGAGGTTCTCCTCCACTGTCATCAGCGGAAAGATCTGTCGCCCCTGCGGCACATAGCCGATCCCCATCGCTGCACGGTGCTCTGCCACATGGTCAAGGATATTCTCTCCCTGATAGTGTATTGCCCCGCTGCGAACCGGCAGCAACCCCATGATGCACTGCAGCAGTGTGGTCTTGCCCACCCCGTTACGCCCCATCAGCACGGTGCACTCCCCTGTAGGCACCGACAGTTCGAGATCCCAGAGTGTGTGGGATTCACCATAGTATTGATTGATCGCTTCTACCTGCAACATCTCATTCACCTCCCAGATAGACCTCGATCACTCGGGGATCACGCTGTACATCGTCCATTGATCCCTCGGCCAGTACCGACCCCTGGTGCAACACGGTGACCCTTGAATTGAGAGCCCGTACAAAATCCATATCATGCTCCACAACCACCACGGAGTGCTGTCCGGCCAACCCACTCAACAGTTCTACGGTACGGTCCATCTCCTGGTGGGTCATCCCGGCGGCTGGTTCATCCACCAGCAACATCAGCGGGTTCTGCATCAGCAACATGCCGATCTCCAGCCACTGTTTCTGACCGTGCGACAGCAACCCGGCATCTCGCTTCATCTGGTCTGACAACCCGATGGTCTCCGATACCTCATCAATCATCTCGCGCTGCTGCGGAGTCAATCGTGCCACCAGGGTAGGCCAGACCCCCTTGGGGCCCGCCATCGCCAGCTCCAGATTCTCGAATACCGTGTGATTTTCGAAAACCGTTGGTTTCTGAAACTTGCGACCGATACCGGCCTGAGCAATCTCAGCCTCATCCATTCGCAGCAGATTCATCCGCTGACCAAACCAGACGGTACCGGTGTCGGGACGGGTCTTTCCGGTGATGATATCCATCATGGTCGTCTTGCCTGCCCCGTTGGGGCCGATCACACAGCGCAGTTCACCACTATCGACATAGAAATTGAGATTATTAATCGCCTTGAAGCCATCAAAGCTGACCGATACTCCCTCCATATAGAGCACCGTACCGTGTGTCAGATCGAGGCCATCCACCTCTTTCGGGATCAGAAATTCAAACAGCCGATCTCTCTGCATGAAACTGCTCATGATGGCTGCTTCTCCTTCTGCCGTGAAAAGAACCCGGCAATACCTCTGGGCATCAACAACGTAACCACAACAAACAGGCCACCCAGTGCAAACAGCCAGATTTCGGGAAACGCCGCCGTGAACCAGGTCTTGGCATAGTTGACACCAATCGCCCCAACCACTGCACCATAGAGCGTTGCACGTCCACCCATTGCAACCCAGACCACCACCTCGATCGAGTTGAGCGGTTGAAACTCTCCCGGATTGATAATGCCGACCTGCGGTACATAGAGTGCTCCGGCAATCCCTGCAAGAACCGCCGAAAAGGTAAAGATCGCCAGCTTGAAGTGCTCTACCTTATAGCCGATAAAACGGGTCCTGTCCTCCGCATCACGAATGGCAACGGCCACTCTGCCAAGCCTCGAATAGACCAGTGCCCGACAGGCGAGGTAGCCCACTGCCAATGCAACCCCGGAGGAGATGAAGAGTGCCAGACGGATACTGTCCTTCTGCAGGCTGAAACCGAGAATATCCTTGAAATCGGTCAATCCATTATTGCCTCCAAATCCCATCTCATTTCTGAAGAAGGCCAGCATCAGTGCATAGGTTAGTGCCTGGGTGATGATCGAAAGGTAGACACCGGTCACTCTGGAGCGGAATGCAAACCAGCCGAATACAAAGGCAAGCAGACCTGGGGCCACCATCACCATCAATAGGGCAAAACCGAAGTGATCCATCCCCTGCCAGAACCAGGGCAACTCCTGCCAGTTGAGAAACACCATGAAATCAGGCAACTCCGGGTGACCATAGACCCCCCGTTCACCAATCTGCCTCATCAGATACATCCCCATGGCATAGCCGCCCAGTGCAAAGAAGGCGGCGTGCCCCAGACTGAGAATCCCGAGATATCCCCAGACCAGATCAACAGCCACTGCCAGCAACGCATAGGTGAGGTATTTCCCCAACAGGGTCACCGTATAGATGGAAACGTGCAGTGGATGCTCTGCCGGTAGCTGGTTCATCAGTGGAACCGCAATGATCACCGTCAACAGCGTCAGCAGAAACATCTTTCCGCCACGATCCTTATTCAATATACGAAGCAACATGATTTATCCCTCCGCCGCCCTGCCCTTCTGCGGGAACAGTCCGCGGGGGCGTTTCTGGATAAAGAGGATGATGAAGACGAGTACCAGAATCTTGGCCAGTACCGCTCCGGTCCAGGGTTCCATGAACTTGTTGACCACACCAAGTCCCATGCCACCGATCAGGGTCCCCCACAGGTTACCGACCCCGCCAAAGACCACCACCATGAAGCTGTCGACAATATAGGCCTGCCCCAGATTTGGACCCACGTTGGTCAACTGCGACAACGCAACTCCGGCGACACCCGCAATACCGGAGCCGAGACCGAACGTCAGTGCATCCACTCTGGCGGACCGTATCCCCATCGCACGCGCCATCGAGCGATTCTGCGAGACCGCACGCACCTCCAGCCCCAACCTGGTTTTCTTCAGGATGAAAAACAACAGGGCAAACACCAGCAGGCAGAACAGCAGAATATAGAGGCGGTTATAGGTGATGCTCAGCACACTGTTGATCTGAATGAAGCCACTCATCCACTCCGGATTGGCCACCGGGACATTCTGCGGTGAAATCACGCTCCTCACCACCTGCTGCAGAATCAGGCTGATACCGAAGGTGGCCAGCAGCGTCTCCAGTGGGCGGCCATAGAGAAAACGGATCACGCTACGCTCGATACCGATTCCCACGGCTCCCGAGACCAGAAAGGCCGCTGGAATCGACAGCAACAGCGCCAACCCCGTTGATTCCGGCATCATCAGTTGCAGCAGGTAGGTGGTATAGGCCCCCAGCATGATCAGCTCCCCATGGGCCATGTTGATCACCCCCATCACACCGAAGGTGATGGCCAGACCGATTGCTGCCAGCACCAGTACAGACCCCAGACTGAGACCGAAGAAGAGCGTTTCAAGGTAGCCCAGCCACTTGACACGCTCCTCCTGCTTTTTGACCGCCTTTACCGCCGCCTTTTTCACTGCAGGGTCCGTCTCACTTTCACTCAGCGCCACCAGCGCACCACGTACGGCAGGTGCGAGACTGTCCGTGACACGTGTAATCGCCTCCATCCTCATGGCCGGATCAGTATGCCCCAGGTCAGCCAATGAGATTGCGGTCTCCATCGCCTCTCGAACGGCCTCATCACGCTCATCTGTCAGACGCTTTCGCAACACAACTGCATGTTCGGGAGAGGGGTTAGCCAGCATCGACTCCACTGCGGCAAGCCGTTTTCCGGCATCTGGAGAGTCGAGATCGAGCGTGGAGAGCAGTGCTGAAATTTCTCCTCTGAGCCGGTTATTGATCGAAAATTTCTTCAGCTTTCGCTTCTTCTCCAGCCCCACCTCTTCGCCACTGAATGCATCTCTCATCCGGTAGCGCTTGCCCTCCTTTTCAACCCACACCACCCGCTTCGTCTTCTTGTGGACCATCAGTCGCTTGCTGACAATCCCCTCCAGAATCTCCCCTCTGTTCTCCACATCGCTCGCCATCAAAGCAATCAACGCCTTCGATTTCTCATCAAAAGAGCCGCTGTAGAGCGTACTGAAGATCTCGTCCAGCACCTTCGAGTGGCCGGTCTTGACCCCGGCTGCCTCTGCCGTTGCTGAAAACAGTGCAATCAGCAATACGATCCAGTATGGAAATCGGGCGACCATCAGTGAATTTGAAAATCGATATGACAAGTGGGTATTTCTCAAAAAAGGTGCTGAATCAGGGTCAATATTGAAAATTTCTTTCAGATTGCCGTATCAATCGAACCATCGGGAATCTGAAAAAAATCTTCTCCAGCCTGAAACCTCCCCACCCCTGCGGGTGGGAAGGCATCGCTACACACTAGAAGTTCTGACCCGAACACTTGGCCGTCTTGGTGTTGTAGTTACCGCAGGAGAGTGGGGACCTCCAGTCAGAGATGATGTCCTTTGACCCCTCCAGATAATCGGACCAGGCATCACCGGCAACCAGTCCCGAGGTCTTCCAGACCACATCGAACTGACCGTCATCCTGAATTTCGCCAATCAACACCGGCTTGGTAACATGGTGGTTCGGCATCATTGCAGAAAGACCACCGGTCAGGTTGGGTACGGTGACACCGATGATGGCATCCTGCACCGCTGCCGGATCGGTTGTACCCGCCTTTTTAACGGCTTCGACCCACATATTGAAGCCGATGTAATGTGCCTCCATCGGATCGTTGGTGACACGCTCTTCATTCTTGATGAAGCCCTGCCACGCATCGATAAAGGCATCATTCTCAGAGGCATCGACGCTCATGAAGTAGTTCCATGCAGCCAAGTGGCCCACCAATGGCTTGGTGTCGATACCGGACAGCTCTTCCTCACCGACCGAGAAGGCCACGACAGGAATATCCTGTGCCGAAATACCCTGATTACCCAGCTCCTTGTAGAACGGCACATTGGCGTCACCATTGATGGTGGAGACCACCGCAGTCTTCTTGCCACTGGAACCGAACTTCTTGATATCCGACACAATCGACTGCCAGTCGGAGTGGCCGAATGGGGTGTAGTTGATCATGATGTCCTTGTCTGCCACACCGTTTGCCTTCAGGTAGGCTTCCAGGATCTTGTTGGTGGTACGCGGATAGACGTAATCGGTACCAGCCAGTACCCAGCGCTTGACCCCGATATCATTCATCAGATAGTCCACTGCGGGGATCGCCTGCTGGTTGGGCGCGGCACCGGTATAGAAGACATTCTTCGAAGACTCCTCGCCCTCATACTGCACCGGATAGAAGAGCAGGCTGTCGAGTTCCTCAAATACTGGCAACACGGACTTGCGTGACACAGAGGTCCAGCAACCGAAGGTGGCATCCACCTTGTTCTTTTCGATCAATTCACGTGCCTTCTCGGCAAACAGTGGCCAGTTTGATGCCGGATCAACCACAACCGGCTCCAGCTGCTTGCCAAGCAGACCACCTTTCTTGTTCTGTTCGTCAATCAGCATCAGCATGGTATCTTTCAGCGTGGTTTCTGAAATGGCCATCGTGCCGGAGAGCGAATGCAATACACCAACCTTGATTGTATCCGCTGCTGCCGTGATCGAACTAAAGGCCGATCCGACCACCATCGCGGTAGCAATGGATACATTCAACAGAGTTTTTTTCATCGGGGAACACCTCAAATTTCATGTTAGGGAAAAGCAGGCCCCACTGGACCTTGGGGCGCAGTCTCGCCAATCAGCACGGTATTGAAAATGAGTCAATCTTCCTGCCGGACTACGTCATATGACGTATATGAAAAATATTCATTTTATTTATCATGAAGTTATTGAAATGAAACATAGAGATATTGAATTAGTTGGCGATCGCGAATAACGCTATCCTCCACTCTGTTCCCCTCAATCATCACTGCCTATGCCACTGGATCAACGGGTTGTCAGTACCCACCGGACCTACAGCAAATGGGTCGCCAACGAGACACTGGAAGACTTCGCCCTGCGCTTCACCGCCAAGCGTGCACGTCGCTGGTCGCTTGGCCGTATCGCCAATACCGCACTGGGTACCGCCTCGTTTCTGGTGCTGGAGGCGCTGGGTGGAGCCATCACCCTGGCATTCGGCTTTGACAACTCCTTCTATGCCATCTCCGTCGTCTGTACCATTCTCTTTCTGACCGGCCTGCCGATCGCCTACTACTCGTCAAAATACGGTGTCGATATTGATCTGCTCACCCGTGGTGCCGGTTTCGGCTATATCGGCTCCACCATCTCCTCGCTGATCTACGCCTCTTTCACCTTTATCTTCTTTGCTCTGGAGGCGGCCATCATGTCGATGGCAATCCACCTGCTGCTCGACATCCCAGTTGCCATCGCCTACATCATCAGTGCCATTGTGATCATTCCACTGGTGACCCACGGCATCACCATGATCAGCCGGTTTCAGTTATGGACCCAACCATTCTGGGTGATTCTGCAACTGCTGCCATTCATCTACATCATCCAGCACGATGCGGTCGATCTCGGAGCCTGGATCGAATTTGGTGGTGAGACCACACCGAATGCTCAGGGGCTGGATCTGCTGCTGTTTGGCTCCGCTGCCGCCATCCTCTTCCCGTTGATTGCCCAGATTGGCGAACAGGTCGATTTCCTGCGCTTTCTGCCTCAACAATCCGAGAGCAATCGCGTCGCATGGTGGGCTGCACTGATCTCGTCCGGACCCGGCTGGGTACTGCTCGGCTACCTGAAACTGATGGCCGGGTCACTATTAGCCTATATCGCGTTTCAGCAGGGGGTTGATCCAATCGTGGCAGCAGATCCGGCACACATGTATCTGGTCGCCTATGGCTATATCACCGACTCTCCTCAGGTGGCTCTGGTCATCGCCAGCCTGTTCGTCATTCTCTGCCAGTTGAAGATCAATGTGGCCAATGCCTATGCCGGTTCCCTGGCCTGGTCCAACTTCTTCTCACGGCTGACGCACTACCATCCGGGCCGGGTGGTCTGGGTCGTTTTCAATGTCTCCATTGCACTCGTGCTGATGGAGCTGGGGATCTACCAGGCGCTGGAAGAGGTGCTTCAAACCTACTCTGTCTTTGTCCTTGCCTGGATTGGTGCGCTGGTCGCCGACCTGGTGATCAACAAGCCACTGGGGCTCAGTCCGCAAAAGATAGAGTTCCGCCGCTCACATCTGTATGACATCAATCCGGTCGGATTTGGTTCCATGTTGATCTCATCGGCTGCCGGGCTGCTCGCACACTTTGCCTTTCTGGGGGCAACCGCACAGGCACTCTCTTCCTTCATTGCGCTGTTTCTACCCTTTGCTCTGGTCCCGCTGATCGCCTGGATCAGTGGTGGACGTTTCTATCTGGCGCGCCCGGAGGATACAGAACCTCATGCATCTCACTGCACCGTCTGTGAACACCACTTTGATCCGGAAGACATGACCTACTGTCCGGCCTATGAGAACACCATCTGTTCCCTCTGCTGTTCGCTCGAAAACCTCTGTGATGACCAGTGTCGCAAGCAGGGTACCCTGCAGGCACAGGCCGTCCAGGCCATTCGTACGGTGGCACCACCACTGACCCAATGGCAACCAAACCCCACGATCACCCGCTTTCTCATCACCTTCAGCCTCGCTGCGGTGGCCCTCTTCAGCACCCTCTCACTGGTCTATTTGCAGACACCGTACAATCCGGGTGAACAGCATCATACGGGAGAAGCGCTGACTCAGGCCTTTTTCCTGCTGATGATTCTGCTGGGCATCTTCGTCTGGCTCTATGTCCTGAGCCAGGAAAACCGAAAGTATGCCCTGCAGGCCTCCCGTCAGCAGACCGAACGGTTACAGGAGGAGATCTCTGCCCATGAGACCACCTACCACCACCTGCAGGATGCCAAAGAGAGTGCCGAAAAGGCCAACCAGGCAAAGAGCCGATATCTGGCAGGCATCAGCCACGAGTTGAGAACTCCGCTCAATGTCATCCTGGGATATGCCCAGATCCTGGAAAATAGCCAGGATATTCCAGGCAAACACCGGGATTCACTGAATCTGGTACGCCAGAACGGCGAACATCTGGCTGACCTGATTGAAGGGCTGCTGGAAATATCCAAGATCGAGGCGGGTCGGCTGGAGCTGCAGAAGGATGAGGTGCACCTCCCATCGCTGCTCAACCAGCTGGCCGACATGTTTCGTCTGCAGGCCAACAACCGGGGGCTCGACTTCCACTATACCTGCCCGGAGCGCCTGCCGGAATATATTCAAGTCGACCTGAAACGGCTCCGCCAGATTCTGATCAACCTGTTATCCAATGCCGTAAAGTACACACCCCGTGGCGAAGTTCATTTTGATATCCAGTACAGTCGCCAGATCACAAGATTCATTGTTCGTGACACCGGTACAGGAATCGCCCCGGAAGATCATCAGCGGATTTTCGACCCCTTTGAACGCATCCTGTCAACCACTACCCATGCATCCGGTACCGGACTGGGGCTCTCCATTGCACGTCTGTTGAGCGAGATGATGGGGGGTGACATCTCTCTGGAAAGCAGTCCGGGTGAAGGATCAACCTTCACGCTGACCATGGCACTCTCTCAACTCGACAAACAGGGCACGGCCAGCAGCTCCAATCTCAACCAGATCATCGGTTATCACGGAGAGAGAAAAACCATTTTTCTGGTGGACGATGAGTACCAGCACAGACAGCTGCTGCAGGAGTTCCTCTCGCCATTATCCTTTAATTTGATGGCAGCAGACAGCAGTGAACAGTGCCTGCAGATACTGACCAAGCAGAAGCAGCCCCCTATTGACCTCTTTATCCTTGATGTCTCCATGCCGGGAATGAATGGATGGGAACTCTGTACCCTATTGAGGAGCGATCATTACAAACAACCCATCATCATGCTCTCCGCAAACTCCAGAGAGCGTGTGAGGCATGCCGACTGTCATCAGGCCTATCTCTCCAAACCGGTTCAGTTTGATCAACTACTGGGACAGATTGGTGACCAACTCCAGTTGGAGTGGATTTTCTCTGACCAGAACGCCTGTCACACCCCTGATCAGTCCTCTACTTCCGCACCATCCCCGCATGAGAGACAAATACTCAAGGAGCTGAAGAGTCTGGCCGAAATCGGTTTCCTGACAGCCTTGAAGGAGAAACTATCCGTATTGGAAGCGCAATCATCCCTGCCACCAGCAGTGATCACACAGTTGAAGAATCAGGCCACCAGTTGCAATTTCCCCGCCTTTATCGAAACATTGAACCGTATAGACCATGGCACAGAATAATGACTCAATCAGTACCGTTGTGCTTGTTGTCGATGACTCACCCGAGTCACTGGGCATGCTCAACATCGCCTTGGGTGAAGCGGGTTTCACCGTACTGGTAGCGCTGGATGGCTCCCAGGCACTCTCCATTCTGGAACGAGTGGAGCCCGATGTGGTATTGCTCGATGCCATCATGCCGGTGATGGACGGGTTCGAAACCTGTGAACAGATCAAGGCATCACATCCTGAACTGCCCATCATCTTCATGACAGGGCTCACCGATGAGGCGCATATCATCAAGGGATTTGATGCCGGAGGCGTGGACTACATCACGAAACCGATCAAACCCAATGAAGTGATTGCCAGAATTCAGGTACACATCAGCCATGCACGGCTGAAATCCAGCACCCAGGATGCACTCGATACCACCGGAAAACATATTCTGGAGTTGGACCAACATGCCAACATCATCTGGGCCACCCAGCATGCGAAACGACTGCTCGAAAGGATTGAGGAAATCGGGCAATCCGACGAAAACAACCTGGATCAGAGGCTGCAGACATGGCTGCAACTGGATGGAGAACGCCCTCCTCTGGTATTCAAGCAGGACGAGACCACCATTCAGCTCTGCTACCTCGCGGCCCAGAAATATCAGCACCACCTCGTCCAGATCGGTGAACGTGACCCCAACCGGGACCGACAATTACTGATCGACCAACTCTCTGTTACCCAACGCGAGGCAGAAGTCCTGCTCTGGATCACCTATGGGAAAACCAATCGGGAGATTGCCCAAATACTGGATATCAGCCCCAGAACGGTCAACAAACATCTGGAGGCAGCATTTCGCAAGCTGGAGGTCGACAATCGGACCAGTGCTGCAGGGATCTGTCTGAAGCTGATTGCCTGAAGCATCCTTAGCTCACCGACTGGATATTATCTATCGAGTGCTGGGCATCCTCTGGAATATGCCAATAAGCTCTTAATTTTGGATCAAGGTGGATGTCTGTGCCACAAACATCGGGCTCAATCTTCGGAGCACTCTGACACAACGAAAAAAGGTCCAGCTACAAGCTGAACCTTTTCACGTACTTATTGGTAGCGGGGGCCGGATTTGAACCAACGACCTTCGGGTTATGAGCCCGACGA
>CAYFOR010000062.1:0-16402 GCA_964344785.1 uncultured Piscirickettsiaceae bacterium | reverse complement strand
GGACGTCATCAATAACCAATTGAATTTATTCGATTAAACGTTGGGACACCAGTGCTTCTCAATATAAAAGAAGTACCACTAGGGGCATCAAGGGTATCAGAGGTAGAATACATTCAAGTTCCAAAAGCACCTAGATGGGGAAACAGTCATGGGCAATTACTTCTCCGGGATTTTCGCACGATCTCCAATCAATCCACTCCAGACACATATGGCGAAGGTACAAGCCTGTATCTCCGAGTTGGAGGCGCTTTTTGAGGCGGTTGTCGAAAAAGACTATGACACAGTCGATGCCACCCTGGGGAGAATCACCGCGCTTGAAAGAGAGGCCGACGAACTCAAGAAGGAGCTTCGTCTGCACCTGCCGACGGGAATGTTCCTGCCGGTTGCCCGTGGAGACATTCTGAATGTTCTGACCATGCAGGACCGTATTGCCAACCGCTCCAAGGATATCGCCAGCATTGTGTCCGCCAGAAAAATGGTGATCCCCGAGGCACTGGCAGAATGTTTTCTGAAACTGATCAGCAGAAGTGTGGATGCCTCCGCACAGGCACAGATTGCCATCAACGAACTGGATGAGTTGGTGGAGACCGGTTTCCGTGGCGGTGAGGTCACCCTGGTCGAAAAGATGTTGACCCGACTGGATGAGATTGAATCGGATACGGATGATCTTCAACGCAGGTCTCGCGACATCCTGTTTGGGCTGGAGCCCTCTCTTCCACCGGTAGAGGTGATGTTTCTATACCAGTTGATTGACTGGGGCGGTGATCTGGCTGATCTTGCGCAACGTGTTGGCAGCCGTCTGCAGTTGATGTTGGCTCGATAAGGAAAGAAAAATGGAATACGGAAATGCTTATCTCATCCTCGTGATGATTTTCGGTCTCTTCATGGCCTGGGGAATCGGTGCCAATGATGTGGCAAACGCCATGGGTACCTCCGTCGGCTCTCGTGCACTCACGCTCAAGCAGGCTGTAGTCGTTGCTGCCATATTCGAATTCATGGGTGCCTATCTGGCGGGTGGCGAGGTCACAAAAACCATTCGCAAGGGAATTATTGATGCCAATCTCATGTCATCCATGCCCAATGGGGCGGAGATCCTGATCTTCGGTATGCTGGCCGCACTCCTGGCCGCTGCCATCTGGTTATTGATTGCCTCCTACTTCGGCTGGCCTGTCTCTACCACCCACTCCATCGTTGGCGCCATTGTCGGGTTTGCTGCGGTCGGTATCGGCATAGAGGCGGTGAAGTGGACCAAGGTGGGCTCCATTGTGATGAGCTGGTTCGGAGCACCGATGCTGGCAGCACTGATCTCCTTCATCATATTCCGTTCCGTACAGAAGCTGATTCTTGATACGGATCGCCCGTTCGAGAATGCCAAGCGATTCGTGCCGATCTATATCTTCCTGGCCGGCTTCGTGATCTCTCTGGTCACCCTGTTCAAGGGGTTGAAACATGTCGGCCTGAATTTTGATGCCGTGACCAACATTCAACTGGCTGTATTGATTGGTATTGTAATCATGCTTATCGGCATCCACTTCATCCGCAAGATCAAGATTGATGAGGCGGCAGACAAGGACTTCCACTACGCCAATGTGGAAAGGGTTTTTGCGGTACTGATGGTGGTCACCGCATCGGCCATGGCCTTTGCTCATGGCTCCAACGATGTAGCCAATGCGGTAGGCCCCATTGCAGCGGTGGTCAGCATCGTTAGCAATGAAGGGGTCATTGCAACCAAGTCCGTGATGCCGAGTTGGGTGCTGTTGCTCGGTGCCGTGGGTATCGTTCTCGGACTGCTCACCTATGGTGCCCGCGTGATGGCGACGATTGGTCAGAAGATTACCGAACTCACCCCAAGTCGTGGTTTTGCTGCAGAGCTGTCGGCTGCATCCACCGTAGTGATCGCATCGGGCACAGGGCTGCCGGTCTCTACCACCCAAACACTGGTCGGTGCGGTACTTGGGGTTGGCTTTGCCCGAGGTATTGCCGCTCTGGACATGCGCGTCATCCGTACGATCTTCATGTCCTGGGTGGTCACACTCCCAGCTGGTGCGTTATTGGCAATTCTGTTCTTTTTCACATTAAAAGGTATTTTCCTGTAGTACAGATATGGGGAGTATGGGGCGCTTCGTTTCGGAGTGCCCTTTGGTCATCCCGCCATTTCAACCCAGCAGAAAAAACCTGTCCGGATCTCAGTATTACCAATGATCACCGGGTAGTTTGCTGATAGGGAGTAACCTGTATCGACTCCATCGTATAGCCTGCATTGGCAAGATCTGAGCTGAATGACAACGCCTTCATCTCACCGGTTACCCATACGATATCGAATAAGCGCCGTATTTCTGCACCTGCCTGATCTTTTGTGATGACATAGACGGTCTGGTTCGCAGGCGGGGGAGGGACATGGATACAGGCACCAAAATATGGAACCAGCAGAAACTCACTCGATTTCTGTCCATCGGTCTCCAATGGAATGACGTAGCCGGGTAATCTGACCAGCTTGCCGTTGAGGTTTTCATTGATTGGGGCATTCTCTTCCAGTTTACGCAACCTCTCCTGAAACTCGGCCACCTTGGGATCATCATCCGGAAGTGTGTCGATATTGTTCTCCGCAAAAAACTGATCCAGCAGGGTGTAGGGGTCATACCCTTCTGGAATCAAATCCTCCCACTTCAGTGTCTCTGCCTGATTTGTCGGCTCTTCAGCCAGAGCCACCAAGGAAAATATTGTCATGACGACCAGTAAAGTAACTTGCTTCAACATTTCAGTGCTTCCTTCATATTTAGATACGGATAGTCATACCATCGGCCAGGGAGTAGCGATAGGCACGATAGGCCGGAATCAACCCGACAATTAATCCGGCACAGATGGCCGCACCGAGCAGCATCCATTCGTGCGGGGAGAGTCCATGAATCGGCAGATAGAGCCCCAGATGAGATTGAATAATAGGCCTGGCAAAAAACTGGACCGCATACAGTGCAGCTATTCCAATCAGCACCGAGCATACCATGACCACTCCCGACTCCCCTACCACCAGCAGAAAGATATGCCGTGGGCGTGCGCCCACCGAGCGCAATACCGCCATCTCCCTTCGTCGCTCATTGAGGCTGGTCAGAATCGCAGTAGCCATGCCGGTAATACCGACCAGCACCACCAGGACCGAGATCACCAACAGCACCTGCTGGGCAATGGCAATACTGTCCCACAACTCCTGTAGCGCCACACCGGGAATCACGGCCAGCAACGGCTCGTTCGGGTATTCGTTGACAAACCGTTGAACCCGGAAGACCGCCATACGAGATTTGAGTCCCACCAGCATGGCAGTAATTGACTTGGGCTCCAACACCTGTTGCGTAATCTGAACGGAAGCAGCAGAACGACCCGGCACAGGGGCTCCACTCTCCCAACCAATATGGATTGCCTCGATCCCCTGCAGGCTGACATGGATGGTGCGGTCGATGGGAGTACCCGTCCGTTGCAGAATACCAACGATGCGGAACGGCTTGTCATCATGCTGAATAAAACTGACCTTACCGGTTCCATGGGCCAGTACAATCTCCTGCCCCAGGTGGTACTCCAACTCCCGGGCAACATCAGCACCGATCACCGCATCGTAAACCCCACTAAACGGCACCCCCTCGACAACCTTCAACTTCTGCTCACCCGCATAACGGTAGTGCTTGAAGTAGTCGAGATTGGTACCCAGAACCCGGAAGCCACGGTGAGAGTCCCCAAGCGAGAGCGGCACAACCCATTTCACCAAGCGCTGACTTTTGATCTGCTGATAGCTCTCCCAGGAGACATTGTTGGTGGGGTTGCCGATGCGGAATACCGAGTAGAGCAGCAACTGTACCGGACCGCTACGCGCACCGACAATCAGATCGGTTCCCGAAATAGTATTGGTAAAACCCTCCCGTGCGTCGGTTCGCATACGCTCCACACCCAGCAGAAGCATGATGCTCAGTGCAATGGAGAAGATGGTCAGAGCAATGGTAAACCTACGATTGAAAATACTCTTCAAGGCAAGGATGACAATATGCATGGTGCTACCCCTCGACTACTGCACTGTTGATTTCAGAGAGTTGGATCGCACGATCAAACTCTTGTTCCAATGAAGAATCATGGCTGACAAATACCAGTGTAGTCTCCTGCTCGGCACATTCCTTGAGTAACAGTTGTAGAAAACGGTGGCGGCGATCAGCATCGAGAGACGACGTCGGCTCATCGGCAATCACCACCTCGGGGCTGCCGATCAATGCACGTGCCGCTGCAACACGCTGCTGCTGCCCGACACTTAGCTCGGTAACCGGACGGTGCAGCACAGCCTCCGGAAGATCGAGATGTTGCAGCAGGCGTTTCGCCTCATCATCCGGATCGATCTCACGTTTTCTGATGTTCTCTCTACGTTTCTTCGAGAAACGGCAGGGCAACAGCACATTTTCAAACACGGAAAGATAAGGAAGAAGGTTGAACATCTGAAAAATGAAACCGATATGTTCCGCCCGAAAGGTATCCCGCTTTGCACCATTCAGCTCATCCAAAGGCTTTCCAAGAACAGAGAGTGTTCCGCCTTGAGGCAGGATTACACCCCCAATCAGACTCAGCAGGGTACTCTTTCCACTGCCACTGGCCCCTTTGATAAAAACCCGCTCACCATACCCGATACGCAACTCCTGCAAATCGAGAATGGATGGCCCCTCCTGGTGCCAACGAAAGATCAAATCTTGAATATGAATGGCATCTGTTTTCTGAGTCATACTCAATCTCCTGATAGTGGGGGAAGTTACCCCCACCAAATACCTCTACTGCAATCGGATCACGGGATTGTCTGCAGTAAGCTGTCCTCCCTGTTGACCAGTGGATGTAATGACCTGCACATTGAGTTGCTCGTTGCCGGGAAAATAGTCAAACAGTGTCAGTGAAAGGCTGTTTAACTGCGAGGCCTGTCTGCACTTAAACTGATAGATGGCATCAAAGTCGGCGTGCTCTGCCTCGTGTTCATGCTCTGCCTCGTAAGGATGGTCATCATGGTGTTTCTCCAGCAGCGTCGACGCAATGTGAACATCGGTTAACCTGCAACCAGCCGCAGGGCTTGGGCCAAACAGCACCACCCCTCTCTCAAGGTTGTTCGCTGCTTTCTCAATCATTGTATGTTGCTGTTTGTCGCGGGGCGCATGCTCAAAGCCAACCACATTCATCGCCGGCATCGAGAGCTCAACCATCAGGGTATCTTTCTCAATGGCAATATTGATTTGCCCCGTGCCATGTAGATGAGCCTCATGGTGTCGTTGTGCTTCATACTGTTCTTCTTCTGCTATCACGGCAGTCGATAGGCAGACGGCAAATCCGAATACCCAAGTAATTCTGGAATCGTACATTTTTCTTCTCCTAATACAGAAATTCATCTCCCGCTTTGGCTAGTGCAAGAGATCGTTGCTGAATGTCAGTGTTATCGATGCATTCAGGAGAATATTGGTGGCGCACGCGGATCAAGAAGGCGAATCTGTGCTCGGCCCGTTTGGACTATACTGGGTTTGTCGAAAGCAGCCTGTGGCAGCGTCAGGGTTGCTGCATCGACATGCAGAAACAATGCATTGCCACTGCCATATTGGCAGATCTGACACTCTGCCTCACTCTCGGTACCCTGATCATGATGATCGTGATCATGAACGGCATACACGGACGTCCCCCACAGCAGCACAAAAACCACCAGAGAGATGAGGCAGCGTTGGTAGGCTGTTGACAGAGAACTGGAACGAAGCATCGACTTACTCTGGAAAAACTTTACTATTCTTGAGCGGCATACTGTGTAGATTAACACCCTAATCAGGATCAGGGAGGAAAACCCTTCACCCTGTATGGCCTACTTTCAATATATCAATAATTTCAGCACATCAATAAAGAGAGCGGATCAATACCGACTCTGCAAATAGACGATTCTCTACTCACTGTTGCTTCTTCAATAACGTGGGCGCAACCTGCTCATGGGCTGATGCAGCCAGAGAGCGAACATTTTCTCCTTCTTGCAGCACCAATGGAGAAGATGGCTGTGCCACGATACCTCACCACTATCACGTCACAGCCATTACCAAACCGATATTTACTGGATAGTAGCCAGTGTCTTCTCTACCACCCTGGCCGGCAGTGGGATGTACCCATCCTTGATGACAGTATGCTGACCGGTCTTGGAGAGAACCAGCTTGATGAACTCACGAACCATCGGGTCCAGCGGTGCATTTGGAGCCTTGTTCACATAGACATAGAGGAATCGGGACAGTGGGTATTTTCCATTCAAAGCATTCTCGGAGGTCGCCGCAATGAAGTCACCACCCTGCTTCTTGGTCAGCGGTACAGCCTTCACACCGGAAGTCTTGTAACCGATGCCGGAATAGCCAATACCGTTGATGGAAGCGGAGATCGACTGAACAACCGAAGCAGAGCCCGGCTGCTCATTCACGCTGTTCTTGAAGTCCCCCTTGCAGGTCGCCTTCTTCTTGAAATAACCATAGGTACCGGATACCGAGTTACGGCCATAAAGCTGAATATTGCGGTTCGACCACTCACCGCTCAGGCCGGTCTGCCCCCACTTGGAGATATCATTCTTGTGACCACACTTGCGAGTGGAAGAGAAAATGGCATCAACCTGAGGAATCGAGAGCCCCTTGATCGGGTTATCCTTGTGGGCATAAACCGCCAGCGCATCAATCGCCACCGGAATTGCGGTCGCCTTGTAGCCATGTCTCTTCTCAAACGCATCCGCCTCCTTGTTCTTCATCTTGCGGCTCATAGGGCCGACATTCGAGGTGCCCTCGGTCAGTGCGGGTGGCGCAGTCGATGAACCGGCAGCCTGAATCTGAATATTGACATTCGGGTAAACGCGCTTGAAGTCCTCGGCCCACAAGGTCATCAGGTTGGCCAGTGTGTCGGAACCCACGCTGGAGAGGTTCCCGGAGACGCCACTGACCTTCCGATAATCAGGAAGATTCGGATCGACCTTGGCAGATGCACCGGCCATACCCGGCAAAACGAACGCAGCAGTCACGCTGACCGCTGCAACAATCTTGGTTACTTTCATCCATTAATCCCTCAATATTATAAGTATGAAGATCGGCCTGAAATTCAGGACGGCAATAGTGTCACATCGACATTTGACGCTTTTATGAATGAAGCATTAAGGTTTTGTTACAGCATTCAACAATTTCACAAGAGAGGCATGAATAAACTCATTATCACATTTATAATCAATTATATACTATTAAATATTCATGTTATTTATTGTATTTTCTGCGTCCAACAGGAAAGTCGATTGTGAAGGTACTGCCCACGCCCGACTGACTTTTGATCGAAAATTCGGCCTCATGACGGTTGATCACATGCCGGACAATCGCCAACCCCAGACCGGTCCCCCCCTTCTCTCTGGAGCGCCCCTTATCCACCCGATAGAAACGTTCCGTCAAGCGGGGCAGATGGTGTGCCGGAATACCCAAACCGCTATCCTCAACCTCAAAAATCGGTCCCTGTTCACTATCCTCCCAGGTCACATGGATACGCCCTTCATTGGGCGTGTACTTCACCGCATTGAATACCAGATTGGAAAATGCCGCATGGAGTTCACGCTCTTCTCCGGTCATCAACAAATTGTCATCGGCCTCCAGAATGATCTCCTGATCACCACACTGCTGCTGTTCAGCCAATGCCCGTGCCTCTTCCATGATCACTGAAAGCAGCGTCGGCACATCAACGGTCTCCGTTAGTCCTGCACAGTCCGACTTTTCCACCTCCGACAGGAACAGCATATCGTCAACGATCCGAATCATCCGGTCGGCCTGCTTGCGCATCTTCTCCACAGGACGCTTCCAGCGGACCAGTTCATGTCCACTCGCCTCCTCCATATTTTCCAGATACCCACGCAATACCGTCAACGGCGTTCTCAACTCATGAGAGGTATTGGCAACGAAGTCTTGCCGTATCTGGTTGATCCGGTAATTCTCGGTCACATCCAGTACGACCATCAGGAACTGTTTCTTTCCAAATGGGACCAGACGCACGGAGAGCATCTGTCCTGTTTCCACCGGAGAAGAGATCCGGATGGCACGCTCAAAGTGGCCGAACCGGAGATATTCGACAAATTCGGGCTGGCGCAACAGATTATCCACCCGCTGCCCGACATCCCGCTTCGAGTCGAAGCCAAGCATCGAGACACTCGCCTCATTGATCCACTCAATCTCGTAGCTGTTGTTGAGCACGACAGCCGCATCCGGCATCGCCCTGGTCGTCGTCCGAAACTGTTTGAGGATCTTGGCCAGGCGCTTCTTGCGACGCTTCTCCTTCTGCTTGATCAGGTAGTACTCACGAAAGATCTCTCCCCAGACCCCTGGCGCCTCGGGCGGGTCTCCTTTTGCCCCATGCCTGAGCCAATGATCCAGTCGATAGACGTTATAGATCATCCACAGCAGATAGCTGATCACGCCGACCAACAGCACGAGCGAGAGCCGATCGAAGAGGACACCCACAACAACCATCAGCGCCAGCATCGGCAGAAGTCGGCCGATTTCACTTCTCCAGGAGAGGGGAAGATTCATGGATCGAAAAGCACTACTGTGCTGCCCCGGAAGAAACCATCAACAATGCCCTTCTCCCTATTCCGGACTGAAGCGATAGCCCATACCGCGGACCGTCTGAATCATCCTGTAATGGCCGCTTGGCTCCAGTGCCTTGCGCAGACGACGGATATGTACATCCACCGTTCTCTCCTCGACAAAAACGTTGTTGCCCCAGACATGATCCAGTACTTGTCCACGGCTGTAGACCCGGTCCGGGTTTTCCATGAAAAAGCGCAGCATCCTGAACTCGGTTGGCCCCAATTCGACCACCTTGCCGTTGACGGTCACACGATGGCTGCTGCGGTCCAGCTCCAACCCATGGAACGAGAGCAGTCTGGATGGATGAGACGGGGAGGCTCTGCGCAAGACCGCATTGACCCGTGACAGCAGCTCCTTGATCGAAAACGGCTTGACCACATAGTCATCCGCACCGAGATCCAAGCCGCGAATACGATCTTCCTCGTGCCCTCTGGCGGTCAGCATGATCACCGGGAGAGTGCTCCTGGTCTCATCACGGCGAATTTTCCTGAGCAGCTCAATACCGCTGACATCCGGCAGCATCCAGTCCAGCAAGACCAGATCCACACTGCCGGCGTTCAGATGATTCCAGGCCTCCCTGGTATCCCCTGCCTCCAGCACGTCGGCACCCTTGGACTCCAGCGCAAAGACAACCATCTCACGGATGTCACTCTCATCTTCTACCACCAGGATTGTTGTGGACTCGAACATATCGGACATGGACCTTTTCTAATGGCTCCCCTGCCCGGCAATCTCCTCTTCCGCCTGCTCGGGTGAAACATGGCGCAGATCTTTTCCATGCACCAGATAGATCACATACTCCCCTATATTCTTGGCATGGTCACCAACACGCTCCAACGCTCGGGCAGCCCAGATCATGTTCATCACCGCACCGATCTTTCGGGGATCTTCCATCATGTAGGTTGCCAACTGACGCATCATCGACTCATATTCCTGGTCGATACTTTTGTCTTGCTTCATCGCAGCAATGGCCGCCTCTGCATCCATACGTGCCAGGGCATCCAGAGCGTCGCGAAGCATCCGCTTGACCAGAGCGCTGAGGTGATCAATACCAATTGGAGGAGGCGTGTCACTGCCGAACCCCCCTTTTTCAGCCAGACTCAGCGCCATTTTGGCCACCTTCTCGGTCTCATCCCCGATCCGCTCCAGATCCGTTACGGTCTTGATCACCGATAACAACAGGCGCAGGTCGATGGCAGTGGGTTGACGCCGGGCGATGATCCGGGAGCACTCTTCATCAATTTCAACCTCCATGGCGTTGATCTTGTAGTCCGAACTGACCACCTCGTCCGCCAGATTGCTATCCCGCTCCACGAAGGCCTGACACGCCAGATCCATCTGGCGTTCAACCAGCCCCCCCATCGTCATGACCCGATTACGAATATCCTCCAGCTCTTCGTTGAACTGTTGAGAAATATGTTTTCCAATAGTGCTGGTATCCATGATCCACTCTCCTCGGCGTTAACCATAACGGCCTGTAATATAGTCTTCGGTCTTTTTCTGGCTGGGGTTGGTGAAGATGGTGCTGGTCTCATCGTACTCAACCATCTCCCCCAGATACATGAAGGCGGTATAGTCGGAGACACGGGCTGCCTGCTGCATATTGTGCGTGACGATGATAATCGTGTAATCCTCTTTCAACTCATGGATCAACTCCTCGATCTTCAGCGTTGAGATCGGGTCCAGTGCAGATGCCGGCTCATCCAGCAGCAATACCTCCGGCTCGACCGCAATGGCCCGTGCAATGACCAGACGTTGCTGCTGTCCACCCGACATGCCCAGCGCGTTGTCCTCAAGGCGATCCTTCACCTCATCCCAGAGTGCGGCCCCCTTCAATGCCCACTCGACCTTTTCATCGAGAATGCGCTTGCTGTTGATCCCCTGAAGGCGCAATCCGTACGCCACGTTTTCATAGATGCTCTTGGGGAACGGATTGGGCTTCTGAAAAACCATCCCAACCCGACGCCGAAGGTCGGTCACGTTCATCTCGTTCGAATTGATATCCTCACCATCCAGCAGAATATCACCGGCAACCCGTACATCATCCACCAGATCATTCATGCGGTTGAAGCAGCGCAGCAGTGTGGACTTGCCGCAACCACTCGGGCCGATGAATGCGGTGACCTGGTTACGCCCGACATCGAAGGTCACGTTCTTCAATGCCTGACTCTCACCATAGAACAGATCCAGATCGCGGACCTGTACCACCGTATCGTTATTTCCTATCTCCATGGTCAGGACTCTCTAAATTTTCAAAAAACATGATTAGTGATCGAGTGCGCGATACTTTTCGCGCAGCCGATTTCGGATGCGAATGGCCGTCAGATTGAGCGAGACAATCACCACCACTAGCAGGAACGAGGTTGCATAGACCAACGGGCGCGCCGCCTCGACATTCGGACTCTGGAAACCAACATCATAGATGTGGAAGCCCAGGTGCATGAACTTCCGATCCAGATGGATAAACGGCATATTTCCATCCAGCGGCAGTGTCGGCGCCAGCTTGACCACACCGACCAGCATCAGCGGAGCCACCTCACCGGCGGCACGGGCCACCGCTAGAATCAATCCGGTCATGATCGCCGGGCTGGCCATCGGAATCACGATCTTCCACAAGGTCTCAACCTTGGTCGCACCCAGTGCCAGACTGCCTTCCCGAACCGCACGGGGGATTCGCGCCAGCCCCTCCTCGGTCGATACGATCACCACCGGCAGGGTCAGAATAGCCAGCGTCAATGCTGACCAGATAATACCCGGCGTACCAAAGGTTGGCGCAGGCATCGCCTCCGGATAGAACAGACGGTCGATATTTCCACCGAGGAAATAGACAAAGAAGCCGAGGCCGAATACACCATATACAATCGATGGAACCCCCGCCAGATTGTTCACCGCAATCCGGATGACACGGATCACCGGCCCCTGTTTGGCATACTCACGAAGGTAGACCGCAGCCACCACACCGAAAGGGGTTACAAACACCGACATGATCAGCACCAGCATGACCGTGCCGAAGATGGCCGGGAAGATGCCCCCTTCGGTGTTGGCCTCACGTGGCTCATCACTGACAAACTCCCAGATCTTCTCAAGATAGAAACCGATTTTCTGCAACAGGTTCATCTGGTTGGGGCGATACCCGCGGACCACCTTGGAGAGCGGGATGGTCACCACACGCCCATCCGCAATACGCATCTTGATACTATCGCGTTCAACCTCCCTGTAGAGCGCTACCAACCGCTCCTCAAGTTTTTGGTACGCCTCCTGTTCCTGCGCACGCTGGCGGTCCAGCGCTGCAAGATTCTCGGGCGTATCTTCACCATCCAGCTCATAGCGTCGCTGCTTGAGACGCATGCGCTCGATCTTGTAGTTGATCGCACCGATATCCCCCTGCTGGATATCCTTGATCTCATCCTGAATATCCAGTACCCGGTCCAGGCGATCCTGGAATGCTTCATACATCTGTTCAACATCCGGAATATTGAGTGAGTTCTCTCCCTCTTTTACACCCACCAGAAAGCCGTAAAAATTGCCCCACTCATGGCGTTCCAACACAACCAGATCTTCCGGTCGAGTCCACTCGCTGACAAGCCCAACCTCCAGCACCTGTTTGAAGTCCCCACCCAACTGATCCCGGTTGCCGGTCTTGACCAGATAGCGCGTTACCTCGGTTATTCCCGCCTCCAGCTCAACCCCGGCCGAAATGAGACGACTGGCCGGAAGCAGCTCCTGATCCCGAATCTCACCAATCAGATGTTGGGTTGTTCCTCCCGGCTCCTGGTACTCCATCTGCACCACTTCTGTAGGCCAGAAGTGAACCAGTCCGCGTGCGGCAATCAGTAACAACAAACCCAGTACAGCCACCAGGCTGATGGCCAATGCACCGGCGTTGAGCCAGACCATCGGCGTTCCACTTTTTATCCAATCCCTCATAATCAATCCTTATTCTCTGGACAACGCCGCATCAAAGTGAGCTGTATTTCTTGCGCAGACGCTGGCGAACCACCTCTGCAACCGTGTTGAACAGGAAGGTAAAGAGGAACAGCACCAGGGCCGCCAGGAACAGCACTCTGTAATGCGAGCTATCGACCTCGGACTCGGGCATCTCGACCGCAATATTGGCCGAGAGCGTTCGCATCCCTTCAAAAATACTGAAGTCCAGCACCGGAGTGTTGCCCGTTGCCATCAACACGATCATGGTCTCACCGACAGCCCGCCCGAAACCCATCATCACTGCAGAGAAGATCGCCGGACTGGCGGTTGGGATCACCACACCGACCAGTGTCTGCCAACGCGTTGCCCCCAACGCCAGTGAACCACGGATCAGATGTTGCGGTACGCTGAACACCGCATCCTCTGCAATCGAGAAGATGGTCGGGATCACCGCAAAACCCATCGCAAAGCCGACGACCATCGCATTTCGCTGGTCATAGCGCACCCCGAACTCCTGATCCATCCACTGCTGCATATTGCCATCGAAGAAGAGGCTCTCCATCGGACCGCTCAACTCGATTGAGATCCAGCCGAAGAGCAGCACAACCGGCATCAGGATCAGCGCCTCCCACCCCTCTACCCGGTTTCTGATCCGAAGCGGCATCCTGTAGAGAATATAGGCAGCGACCAGAAAGGCGACCGGCATGACGATCAGCAGACTGAAGACCCCAGGCAGGTGCCCCTCGAGAAACGGGGCCAGCCAGAGGCCCGCCAGAAAACCGAGAATGACCGTTGGCAGTGCCTCCATGATCTCGATCGTCGGCTTGACCATGCCGCGCATGCGGGGAGACATGAACTGTGCAGTGAAGATGGCTCCCATGATCGCCAGAGGAACGGCAAACAGCATTGCATAGAATGCGGCCTTGAAGGTACCGAAGCTGAGCGGCACCAGACTGAATTTGGGTTCGAAATCATTGGTTGCCGCAGAAGATTGCCAGATGAAATCGGGCTCTGGATAACTCTCATACCAGACACGGTCCCATAGCGCACCCCAGGAGATCTCCGGGTGCTCATTCTCCAGACGGAACAGGTGGAAGCGGTTCATCGAATCTTCCGCCAGCAGGATATCTCCACGTGGTGAGAGCGCAAGCTTGCTGATTGGAAGGTCGGTAACCGGCTGCTGTAGCAGTGTACGCTCCGATGTCGTGTAGAAGAAACCTACATCACCGCTCTCGGTGGCAGCGATGATCCCCTTGCGACGCTGTTCTCCAACCATGGTGGAGATGGAGGCGGCCTGGTCAAAGCTGAAGCTGCGTACCTTCTGCAGGTGGTACTCGTTGTTCTCGTCCCGAACGGGGAACCACTGCGTAATCTCGCCACTACTGCTCCCGATCAACACGGAACTGTTGCCCAGCAGAAACTGAAAATAGGTGACCCGGTTTCCTTCACCGGCAACCTGCAGGATCTCTTCATCCAGATTGAGTTTTCCATCCTCAATCCCGTAGTAGCGTAGCCGATGGTCTGCGGTGATCGTCAACAGATGGTCCAGATCACTGGTCATCAACAGCTCGGTATGGCGAACATCCTCATGGATGACCTGGCTATCGACCTCCTCCAGCGTAATATCCCCGAACAGTGACTCCGTGATATCCCAGCGCTTGAACAGAAGACGACCATCGACTGTTCGTGCCACCACCCCTGCTTCCTCTTCGGCACGGACAAAGGCAAGTTTTTCAATCGGCTTCTGCTGTGGATCCAACTCAAACAGCGACTCACCGAGCGGATAACTCATCTCCGGCGTCAGGGTCCGCAGATCATTCGGATAACTGACCCGATAGTCGTGTTTGGCGATCAGCATCCGTCCATCGGAGGTTCCAATGGCGACAAGCCGTTGTGCCGGATAGAGCTGGCCGATCGCAGTGATTGTGCTCTCATTCGGCAGTGGAAGTTGAAAGGTATCGACAACATCCCCCCCCCTGGTGTCAAAATAGACCACACTGCCATCGTACTGATAGCGCACCCCCATCGTTCCCTGCTCTTCAAGATCCAGCAGCAGGCTCTCGCCCCCCAGATCGACCATGCTATAGGAGACCAGTCGATGGATTTCCGCAGACTGGAAGATCGGCAGTACAACCGCCATCAGATAGAAGAAAATCAGCAGGAGTGCCGCAATGACGCCCGTACCACCCACGGCCACTCCGACCCTGGCACCCTGATCCTTGAGGTTGCGCCAACGCCACAATTTTTCATTAAATGTCGTCACTGATCGTTCCATCCCTACCGTCCCTTCAGGGGCCCACTGAAATCGCGCCCATGGTAGAGTGGAATTGTTACAAACGTGTGAATGTGCCCTCTGGAACTGCAGAAATAATCCCGCAGCTCACTGGATACACTTTTTTCTTATCCCGTCACCTTCCTCTAGATCTGTATCCGCCTCAGCCTTCATCCACCCCCCAATGCTTTGCATTTTTGTTTCATATTACTACAATTGTAACATTCAAAATTGAGAAACAAAGATGAGTAAAGCAATCCGAATTGATGACTCATTGTATGAGTCGGCGCAAACCAGATCGAAGGCTGAAATGCGATCCGTGCCACAACAAATTTCATATTGGGCCAAAGTGGGTCGGGCAGCCCTTGATAACCCGGACCTACCGATTGAATTTGTCCGAGATACACTGATAGCACTGGAAGAGGAATCAGAGCCATTCGAGTTTACTGAATGAAGATCACGCACAAGCCAACCTTCAAGAGAGCGTACAAAAAACTGCACAGGAACCAACGCACATCAGTGAATGAAGCGATTCATACTCTCTTGGAAAAACCAGAAATCGGAGAAAGAAAAGTTGGAGACCTGAGTGGAGTCCATGTATTCAAATTTAACTGCATAAACCAACTCTATCTACTGGCTTATACCTTCACTGACCGGGAGCTCACACTACTCTCTATTGGGCCGCATGAAAACTTCTACAAGATATTGAAGAGATGATGGACAGGAATTAACCAGGCAAATTCTATTTTTCGCTGTCTACAATCTGAAACCGTTGTTTGGCAAGCCGATAGAGGCGAATCAGCAGCAGTGTGAGAGGGGTGCCATGAAGGAACAGATCGAAGATATCAAGCGGCCTGGATAGTGTTCCAGAAAACAGCATCCTGAGTTTCTCAACCAAATGTGGCTCGGGATAGGGCGGCAGTATGGCAGGCATCACGGCCAGTAAAATGGCCATCAATGCCAACTGAGGCAGAGGGAGACGGTCAACCCAGTTCATCATGGATGCACTGTGCAAGCAGGCGGTTTGAGCGGTTGAGATATTGCGATCAGTTCAGGATCTGTCTCAGCACCTTCCCCCAGGTTTGCGGGTTAAAGGGCTTCTGTACCCAGCCGGTCGCCTTCAGAATGACGGCACGCTGTTTTACATCGATATCGGTATCACTGGTAATACAGAGCACGGGAAGATCTCGGGTTGCATCGGTGGTACGAATCCGCTCCAGCAACTCAAGGCCATACATTCCTGGCATATTGAGATCGGTAATCACAAGGTCTGGACGGAAGGTTTCGATATCTCTCCAACCTTCATCCCCATTGGCGGCCGCTTCAACAATATACCCCATCTGCTCCAGATCCTTCTTGACCATCATCCGGATCAACGCCTCATCATCAACAATCAGTATCTTCTTTTTCATAATCTCAATGCAATCTCTAAGACTTCAGTGATCTCTGGCCTCAAACCCGAATGAATATTACCATCCTGAATTATATCTCCAATTATCTAGATGGCGAAAGGGTAGTCTTGTCCAATATGAAATGGCCCTGAAGCGAGGCCGTCATTCCAACGTGA
>CAYFOR010000061.1:0-16530 GCA_964344785.1 uncultured Piscirickettsiaceae bacterium | reverse complement strand
GTTGGTTGACGATCAGATGGCAGGTCTTGGGTAATCTGACAAAGTAGAATTAATGGCTGTTGAATTTAAAGCAATTCGCTCTGATGACAGGAAGCAAATTGAGAAACAAGTAATCGATAGTCAAAAATCATTTATCAGAGAAAGGGCAAGGTTGCAGCAGGAAACTTGATGAGGCTGGACTTGGGCTATTGGTCGCTCACTTGTAGCGAAAGGTCAGCAAACGAAGCTTTCTCATGATTATCCTTATACCAAAGAGCCTCTTGTTCTATTGTCTCTTTAATAATTGTACAGAGGTTGTCTATAAGGTCGGAGGAAGCGCTATGCCTGTCGGCTAGAGCAACTCTAGTCTGACTAATTGCTGCCAGTAATTTGTCATGTTGGTTAAATAGGCCAACAGTATTACGATCAATATGTACAATCAATTGCTCTTCATAGTCAAGATGAGAATGTAACTGATGCTCCAAATTTGAGAGCATTTCTTCAAGCTGAAATCTTGAAGTTTCAGGATTTGAGGCTGCCTCAAGCAATGCCTTTGTAAGTTGACATAGCTTTTCGTGGTCTTTATCAACTCGACTAATATTTGACTGTTCTGGATCAGAGCTTAAGAATGAAGAGTCCATGCCATATTGTCTAGATATTTAACAATGCGCTTCCGATTGTTACATCACACTGTACTGATTGTGGCACAGTGTTTATGTTACTGCTTGTAATAGTGGGTGGTTCGGACGGCGCATTTCAAGCGACGCCCTACACAACACATTAAACACAGAGCGGACACACAATAAAAATGGCCCACTCCAGCATGAAGCAAGCCATTGAAAAATGGTAGCAACGGGCAGACTTGAACTGCCGACCCCAGCATTATGAGTGCTGTGCTCTAACCAGCTGAGCTACGTTGCCAAAAAAGAGGGCGAATTATACATAACTGAGGCTATATAAGAAAGTACTGTGCGATATCTGCGATCTGAACCTGCATCAACCATGCAATACTCAACTCAGCCCATCTATCAACGGCCGTAGATATGCCTCATATTTTAACCAGACCTGTGAACTCCCCTGGTAAATCTTCTTTCGAACCTGGGTCGCACTTGCGGTTTTAACAATCCGTTTGGTTTTGTAAAACTCCAAGCAGCGCTGCTCCCACTCCAGACCACAATAATCCAATAGCTTGCGGCTCTCACGCTCCTGATTTTCTGTCAGTGCCTCATAGCTCAGCTCATAGATACGGCCTGGAAACCATTGGTGCCAGTATGAAATCAGATCAGTATAGAGTTGATAGAATTGGGCCAGATCGGACTGATCATAGCCATAACCGTTGCCCCCAGCGGAAAAGTAGTGTTTGTAGATGGACCAGCAGGTTGCAATCGGCTCTCTATTTACATGAACTATTCTTGCATTAGGAAAGGCCGACAGAATGAATCCGATCCAACGAAAGTTGAGCGGCATCTTGTCTGTGATTACCGGTTCAGTCGCATTCAATCCGGCAAGTGCAGTGAGATAGCCCCGCTGTATTCTCTCGATCTCGCTGGCAGACAGTAGTCCAGCTTGGTGACTGGATGATTGGTTGAGAGCGGTAGATAAAATCGGTCCTACCAGTTCACCCATGGTATTCAACTCACCTGCACCAAAAACCTTGGAGTGGCTGGCAAGAATCTGCTCAACAAGTGATGTCCCTGAGCGCGGCATGCCAAGGATAAAGATAGGACGAATGGTTGTCGGCTCCACTTTCGGTAACTCTACATAGCTGCTTTCACCATCAAAGATCGTCTTGATAGTCTGAAAGAGGTGGATATCCTGATCGATGCTGTAACCAAGCACCTCTTTCTGAATTCGGTTTCCTTCCTGCAGGTAATCGAAGCTCCTGTCATATTCCTCAATCTGCTCATAAGCCATTGCCAATGCAAAGCAGAGGTGTTTACGGTCTGATCCGACCGAATCATAATAGAGTCCTTCCATAGCCGTTATCAGGGCCTCGTTGATACCGCTTTTCTCCAGCATGATGGCGTGATAATAGGGCTCGGTATAATCCGGCTTGAGACCAATCGCCCTCTGATAATCTCCCAATGCCTCCTCCGTTTGCCCAATCTCTTTAAGAAGGTTGCCACGATTATTGTAGGCCTCGGCGTAATCCGGGTTGATCGTTATTGCCCGGTTGTAATAGTCCATTGACTCATCCGCTCGACCAAGATTCTTCAAAACGGATGCACCGTTGTTATAGGGCTCAGCATAGTCAGGATTGAGCTCAATCGCCTGCTGATAGTCTCCCAGCGCTTCCTCAAGCTGTCCGGCCTCTTTAAAAAGAGTGCCACGACTGTTATAGGCTTCAGCCAATCCCGGATGGATTTCAATGGCGCTGTTCAGACAATCCAGTGCATCCTCCAGTCGTCCCATATCCTTCAGTGAATTGCCAAGATTGCTGTAGGCCTCAGCATAATCGGGTTTAAGCTGAATGGCCTTTTCAAGGCTTGAGACAGCCTCATCAATTCTACCCAGCTCTCGCAACAGTTTCCCCCGGTTGAAATACGCCTCGGCAAAGGTTGGCTGCAATTCAACTACCTTGTCGTATGCAACAACAGCCTGCTCTACCTCACCGCTTTGAAACAGGTCATTGGCAAGATTATTGAAAGCACGATGGTGGCCCTGCTCAATCGCTATGGCTCGCTTGTACTCCTTGATTGCCTCCGCACGCCTTCCCAGTTTACTGTACTGAGTACCCAAATCATTATGTGAGTCAGCATCCTTGTGGTCCAGGCGTATCGCCTTCTTCAGAGCGGCTACGGCATCATTGGTCTTTTCCAGATCGATATAGGTCAGACCCAGGTTTCTGTAATAGATGGCTGCCTTTGGGTTGAACTTGATCGCCTTTCGAATGAGGCGTACAGCCTCTCGCTTGTTCCCCTTCTGGTTTTGAACCAGGCCCAGCAAGTGAAGTGCATCCGCATTCCTAGGGTCCGTTTTTACTGCTCTGCCCAAGGCACTTTCTGCTGCATCCAGACGACCTGTTGTCAGATTTTTAATACCCTGCTGGATTAATAAGTGCGTATCCTGACGTACCATGTTTCCCTGCTAGTCAGCTTCGATCAAGGCTGACGGATGGTCGTACCATGGCCCGCAACCGGGATCATGAAAGGGGATGAGGCAGGCTAATGCCTGCTTACACATTAAAACGGAAATGGATGACATCACCATCCTGAACAATATACTCCTTCCCTTCCAGCCGCAAGCGTCCTGCCTCTTTAGCGCCCTGTTCACCACCATGTTGAATGAAGTCATCATAGGCGGTCACTTCAGCGCGGATAAAGCCTCGCTCGAAATCGGTATGAATCTTACCAGCCGCCTGCGGGGCGGTTGATCCGATTTCATAGGTCCACGCCCTCACCTCTTTCTCTCCAGCCGTGAAGTAGGTCTCCAGACCAAGCAGTTGATAGCCTGCACGGATGACCCGATTCAGACCCGGCTCGTCCAGCCCCATCTCATCGAGAAACTCCAGTTTCTCATCATCGTCCAGCTCGGAGAGTTCGGCCTCAATTGCTGCACAGACCGGTACCACCTCGGCCCCTTCCGTCTTGGCAATCTCGCGAACCTGATCCAGGAACGGATTGTCTTCAAAGCCATCCTCTGCCACATTGGCAATGTACATGGTCGGCTTGATGGTAAGGAGGTGAAGCTCATACAGGCTATCGATCGCCTCTTCACCCAACTCCATCGCACGCACCGGACTGCCGCTGTCGAGATGGTCTCGCACCTGTTCAAGAAACTCCTTTCTGGCCAGTGCTTCCTTGTTACCTGAACGTGCCGTCTTCTCAACCCGCGCAATGGCCTTCTCCACAGTTTCCAGGTCGGCCAACGCCAATTCGGTATTGATCACCTCAATATCACTGGCCGGACTGATATTGCCCGCAACATGAATCACATTCTCATCCTGAAAACAGCGCACCACATGGCCAATCGCATCGGTCTCCCGGATATTGGCAAGAAACTTATTGCCCAGCCCCTCTCCCTTGGAGGCCCCGGCAACCAGCCCTGCAATATCGACAAACTCCATCGTGGTCGGGATGACCTGCTGTGGGTTGACGATTTTCTCCAGAGCATCAAGACGAGGGTCCGGCATCGGCACCATGCCCACATTGGGGTCAATGGTACAGAAGGGGTAGTTCTCTGCATCGATACCCGACTGGGTCAATGCATTAAAGAGTGTCGATTTGCCCACATTGGGCAATCCTACAATTCCACATTTAAAGCCCATCTTGCTCTGTCCTCTGTTTCAGTAGGTTCTCAGGGTTTCCCACGCGCATGCAACCGGTTCATCGCCTTGGACATCTCACCCGCCACCATCATTTCAATGCAACGGCCGGCATCATCCACTGCATCATCAATCTGCAGTCGCTCATCTTTTCCCGGGGTACCCAATACATAGTCGGTAACCGGTCGGCCCGAAACTGCAGGTCGACCAATACCGATTCTGAGACGGTGAAAATCCTTTCCCAAGTGGGCTGCAATATCCCGCAGACCGTTGTGTCCGGCGTGCCCCCCCCCTTTCTTCAGGCGAAGCTGACCAGGTGGCAGATCCAGCTCGTCATGCGCAACCAGAATGGACTCCACTTCTATCCTGTAATAGTTGGCAATGGCCGCAACTGCCTGACCACTTCGGTTCATGAAGGTAGATGGCTTCAACAACCAGACATCATGACCGGCAACCACGGATTTGACCACCTCACCATGAAACTTGTTCTCCAGACGAAACGACACGTTGGCATGTCGTGCCACCTCATCCAGAAACCAAAACCCGGCATTATGCCGGGTTGGTTCATATTTTGCGCCAGGATTACCTAACCCGACAATGAGAGAGATCATTCGATCCTCTGTCGTCCGGTCATAGTCAACCGATGAGCAACCTACTCATCGGCATCCGTTTCCTCGGTTGCCTTGGAACCACGTGTCTTCTGCAGGGTAACCACCGCCTGGTCATGGCTCTTGCCACGCGCCAGTGCAATAATCTGAACCCCTTCCGGAAGTGTGATCTGCGAAAGCCGCTTCGAATCGCCAATCTCCATTCCACTCAGATCCACCTCAAGATGCTCTGGAAGCTCGGTGGCCAGACAGCTGATTTCGACACTGGCAATCAGTCGATTGAGTGCACCACCCAGTTTCAGACCCGGAGAGGCTGCCTCGTTGATGAAGTGGAGGGGAACATGCATCTTGACAGGCTTCTTGTTGCTCACTCGCTGAAAATCTGCGTGCATGATCATCGCCTTGGCTGGATGGCGCTGCAGATCCTTCAGCAGGACTTGCTCCTTGTTGCCCTCAACATCGATTGAGAGGACGTGACTATAGAAGGCCTCGTTTTCCAGATTGTGCATCAGGTCATCATGCACCATCTTGATCGAGGTCGGCTCCCTGTCATCGCCATAGATCACGGCAGGCACCTGACCGGTGTTCCGCAATCTCCGCGTCTCTGCCTTGCCGAGATCACTTCGCAGAGATGCGCTCATTTCAAAACTACTACTCATCTTTCTATCTCCATAATAGCGGCCTGCGCAGCCACCAAAAACATCAAACCTTCGCTACTCCATATAGAGAGAGCTTACCGATTCGCCCGTCACCATTCTGCGAATCGTCTCAGCCAACAACTCAGCAACCGAAATCTGCCGAATCTGCGGGCAACCATTTGCACAGGTACTCAGTGGAATGGTATCGGTAACCACCAGTTCATCCAGATCCGAACCGGAGATGTTATCCACCGCAGGCCCGGACAGTACCGCATGGGTTGCATAGGCATTAACCCGCGCTGCCCCGTGGTCCTTCAACGCCTTGGCCGCCTTGCAGAGTGTACCTGCAGTATCGACCATATCATCCACCAGCACACAGGATTTCCCTTCAACATCACCAATAATATTCATCACCTTGGCCACATTGGCCGCAGGACGCCGCTTGTCGATGATGGCAAGATCCAGCCCACCCAACAGCTTTGCAATCGCCCTGGCACGCACCACACCTCCCACATCCGGAGAGACCACGATCAGATCAGGATACTCATTACGCCAGATGTCCCCCATCAACAGCGGGGAGGCATAGATGTTATCCACCGGGGTCCTGAAGAAACCCTGGATCTGGTCGGCATGCAGATCAATCGTCAATACATGATCGACTCCTGCCTGTGCAATCATATCGGCCACCAATCGGGCCGAGATCGGTACCCGCGCAGAACGCGGACGACGATCCTGGCGGGCATACCCATAGTAGGGCATCACCGCAGTAATCCGTGCTGCAGACGAACGACGCAATGCATCGGTCATCACCAGCAACTCCATCAGGTTGTCATTGGTCGGCGCACAGGTCGATTGCAACAGGAAGACTTCTCTACCTCTCACATTCTCCTGAATCTCAGCCATGATCTCACCATCGCTGAATCGCTCAACCGTTGCCTGTCCCAGTTTCAGATTGAGATGACGCGCTACCTTTCTGGCCAACTCCGTATTGGAGTTCCCAGCAAACAGCATCACATGATCTTCAACCCTGCCTGCGTCTACCTTTTTCCACATTGCCCTGGCTCAACAACCACACAAAGTCTGTACCGGACATCCCAACACTGCAAGGCTGTGCCGCTGCACACCTCACCCGCTCTTGCGAAACATCCGTCTGGCTACACCTCAATTACCGACATACGGTAACCACCTGCATAGCCCTCATTCATTTGGTTCGGGTGCATGGATTCGAACCACGATAAGCAGAATCAAAATCTGCTGTCCTGCCGTTAGACGACACCCGAATATTCTCTACCGCTGTGTCAACAACGGGGAGCGGTTCACGCCCTTCACCACGAAACCTTTCCACTCGCCAGGCAGTTGCCCCAACACCGCACCGGCGGCTGCACGATTTTCCAGTGCGACAAACAGACAACTTCCACTGCCGGTCATCCTTGCCTCACCAAAACGGGAGAGCCAACGAAGTGCCCGACCAACTTCAGGAAAGCGGGAAATAACCACAGGCTCGCAGTCATTTCTACCACCATCTGGCAGAGAGCCGCGTATTTTCGCTTTTGGGGTATTGCGTGTCAATTCTTTCGACTGAAAAATTTCAACTGTGGAAACAGCGACTTCAGGTGACACAACCAGATACCACGGTTCATCCGGTTCAACCGGGGTGATGATCTCGCCAATCCCCTCTGCCCAGGCGGAGACGCCGTGGATGAAGACCGGTACATCAGCGCCCAACTGCAATCCAAGTGCTGCCAGAGTGTCTATTGAAAACCCACACTCCCACAACTGGTTCAGTGCAACCAGTGTAGTGGCTGCATCGGAACTGCCGCCACCCAGCCCACCCCCCATTGGAATCCATTTTTCAACAAAGATATCGGCACCAAGCGGGGTATCACACTGACGCTGCAACAGACGAGCCGCCTTCGTCACCAGATCATCCTCCACCACCACACCATTGGCTCCCTCAGGGCGTGTGATCACCCCATCCTCACGCAACTCAAAACGAAGCTGATCACAGAGATCGATGAACTGAAAGACAGTCTGCAGCTCATGATAACCATCCTCTCTTCGTCCGGTAATATGGAGAAACAGGTTCAGTTTGGCAGGTGCCGGCCAGATCATGGATTCAGCTCCCAACGCTGTAGTCTGAACTTGATCTTGACTTCATTGCGCTGCAGCACGATATAGGCAGGCAACTCCAGCGCTTCATGACGCTGATAACGACGCACCTCGACCGTCCATCCCGCCTGTTCCAGTCTGCTGAGCCGGTTCATCCCATCCAGCAGCATCGACTCCACCTCAAGCACCGGATCAGGCAGGCCCCGTACCCAGTAGTGGGCCGACTGTAGCGGTATCTGCCAGCCGGTAACCTCCGCCAGCAGGGCAACGGGATCACTGCCATGATAGCTTTTATCACCACTACGCAACGTCACCTCTGCAGCATCACTGCTCAGCACAGTCGCGCCAATCCCAAAAAGACCGGAGAGTTCAAACCGCATCGACTCGGGAGCATGGCTCCAGATCAGGCCGCTTTGCCCTCCATCATCCCCTATTTTCAACGCGATCCGTCCCTCCAGCCTCCACTGCTGCAGTGCACCCAGTGATTCCTGCCTGGTACTCCAGTCCGGTTGGGGCTGTGCGGAGACATCTCCCTTCTCCGGGACAGTGGAACAACCTGCCACCACCCATGCAATCCAGAACAGATTGATCCAGACAAAAACTCGCATTGTGTTGAGGAGGTCTGTTTACTGGTGGAGAGATCCTATTGCCCGAACCGTTTCAGGGTTTCGAGCAATATCTTGTTCTTTCGGTCCAGCCGTTTCCCCTCTGCCCAGGCCTCTTTGGCACCCTTCCTGTCACCCTTGACCCAGCGCACCTCTCCCAGATGGGCAGCAACCTCGGCATCTGCCTTGGCCTTGAAGGCCCGTTCAAGATAGTCCAGTGCCTGATCCAGTTGACCCATTTTATAAAGCACCCACCCCATACTATCCAGTACATAGAAATCCTTGGGTCGTAGTGCCAGCGCCTTTTCCAGGTAACCTTTGGCCTCGGCATAGCGGTCCGTACGCAGTGTCAGTGTATATCCCAAGGCATTCCATGCATGGTAGTGGCCCGGATTCTTCTTGACGATGGCGTGCAGATCACGCTCCAGCATCTGCAGATCACCGGCAAGGTCGGCCGCCATTGCACGAGAGTAGAGGATATCCTCATTATCGGGGCTGATCTTGAGTGCGTGACTGTAAATCTTGACCGCCTCGGCATGACGGTCTGCCTGCTCCAGCATCCCGGCCTCAATCAGCTGCACCTGCAACCGCTTGCGTTCATCGGTAAAACTGAGCCCCCTGAGTATGGAGAGTCCGGCATCCACATCCTCTTCGGCCATCAGGTTCGCCATCTCCACCCGAGCCGCCAGATAAAGAGTGCCTTTGCCAACCGAGGCATAGTATGACATCGCCTCCGGCATGTTTTTCTTGCCCCGCTCCAGCTCCCCCAGATAGAAATTGGCCTTGTCCTGCTGACCGGGCAGCTCAAGCAGTCGATTGAGATAGGGGCGTGCCTTGTCGAATCTTGCCCGGTTCAGATGGATCAATGCAACCGCACTCAGTATCTGCGCAGAGCGGGGGGTAATCTCCAGTGCATGCTCGAACTGCTCAATCGCAGCCCGTTCCCGCTTCTGTTTCAACAACGCCTCGCCATACTGAACCCGCAACGCGGCATTGCCCGGAGATGCCGCAACCTGCTGTTTCAGGTACTTCGCAACCTCACGATTGCGTCCAAGTGCCTCCAGAATGGTGACCCGCAGTACCTTGGCCTCGGCAAACTGTGGATTGACCTTCAGCGCACGCTCAACGGCACTGAGTGCCAGTTTGAACTTCTGACGCTTGGAGAGATACCACCCTTTGATATACCAGGCCTCGGCAGAGTTGGCCTGGGCAGCAACCAGATCCTCCAGCACTGCATCAGCAATGATGCTGTTCGGCTCTTTGCGCAGTTGCTCTGCAATCAATCTGAAACCAACCAGACGGTTCTTCTCATTCAGCCGCAACAGCTCTGTAAACTGGGCAACCGCCAGCTCCTTCTGGCTATCCCGAAGGTAGAGTGCACCCAGCACCCGATGTGCGTCCATGCTGTCGGGCTCCAGCTCAACCCAGCGCCGGGTCGCGGTAATCGTCTGTTTGACATTCTTGCTGTGGATGGAGAGACGGGCACCACGTTCTGCAATATCGGGGTGGTCACTCTGGGCTGAAGCACGCTGATAGTAGGCAAAGGCCGCATCATGGTCACCCATATGTGCTGAAATCTCTGCCGCAACGATGTTGAAGAGCAGATCATCGCTCTCCTCATGTGCACTGGGCTGCTTTGGTGCATCCCCATGCTGAACGGTTCTGGTCGGTTCTGCACGACTATTGGTGACTGTGGTGCAACCCACCAGCAATACGGCCATCCCGACAACAAGTATCTGCAACATGTATTGTGTGGAAATCTGAAATGAGAAGACAGCGAGGATATCATGAAGCATTCATCAACAGCCATTGGTTCTTGAGTTTTCACCTGAAATCCAGCAGAATCGCGCGTTGTTTACCGTTAACAATCAATCCATAACCATCCACTAATGACCCTGGTTGCATTTGGCATCAATCATAAAACTGCCCCGGTTGATATTCGGGAGCAGGTCTCCTTTGCACCGGATACCATCCCGCAGGCACTGAGGGACCTCACCTCCGGCAGTAACTTCGAGGAGGCTGCGATCCTCTCCACCTGCAACCGTACCGAGGTCTATTGCGGTATGCGTGACTTCAACGAGCACGGCATCATCGAGTGGTTCAGCAACTTTCACCGCCTGGAGAGCAACCGGGTCAAACCCTATACCTATATCCACCCGGATCATGATGCGGTACGCCATATGCTGCGTGTCGCCAGTGGGCTGGATTCGCTGGTACTGGGAGAGCCGCAGATCCTGGGGCAGATGAAGACCGCCTTCACCTCCGCCAACGAGGCGGGGACCACCGGGAAGTTTCTCAACCGGCTGTTTCAACACACCTTCAAATCGGCCAAGCAGGTCCGTACCGACACTGCCATCGGCAGTAGTCCGGTCTCGGTCGCCTTTGCCGCGGTCTCTCTTGGCAGACAGATCTTCGGTGACCTTGGCGGCAAGACGGTGCTGCTGATCGGTGCCGGTGAAACCATTGAGCTGGCGGCTCGCCATCTGCATGAACAGGGCATCGGCCGCATGATCATCGCCAACCGTACCGTTGAGAAGGCGCATCACCTGGCGGAAGAGTTTGGAGGGTATGCCATCGCCCTGACCGAGATCTCCGAGCACCTGTCCGAGGCCGATATCATTATCTCTTCCACTGCAAGTCCGCTGCCGATTCTTGGCAAGGGTGCAGTCGAGAGTGCGCTCAAGAACCGGCGCCACCGTCCAATGTTCATGGTTGATATCGCTGTACCGCGTGACATTGAGGCTGAGGTTGATGACCTTGATGATGTCTACCTCTATACCGTGGATGATCTGCAGGAGGTGATCCAGGAGAACATGAAGTCACGTCAGGATGCCGCCAAACAAGCCGAAGAGATCATTGACACCCAGGTGGTCCACTTCATGGAGTGGATCGAGTCACAGGACTCGGTATCCACCATCCGCGCTTTCCGTTCACAGGCGGATCGCGCCAAACTGGAAATGTTGAAGAAATCACAGCGAATGCTGCAGGCGGGTGAAGATCCAGCACACATCCTCGAAGTGATGGCCCATCAGTTGACCAACAAGCTGATCCACTCTCCATGCAGTCAGTTACGTAATGCCACGACCGAACAGCGCCCTGCGTTGATTGAAGCGACCCGCACCCTGTTTGATCTCGACAACCATTAGGTTGCCTGTACTACCTGTATCTGCCCTCTCTTCCGGGAGCGCCTCCCCTATTCACCACCGTGTAGAGTCCCATGAAAGAATCGATTCTCCAAAAACTGGATCACCTCGCCTCTCGTCTGGAGGAGCTGAATGCCCTGCTCTCCGATCCGGAGACCATCAGTGACAACAACCGCTTTCGTACCCTCTCTCAGGAGCACAGCCAGATCACTCCGGTCGTCTCGGTCTATGAGCAGTATCAACAGACCATGGAGGACATTGAAACCGCTACCGAAATGCAGAAGGAGAATGACCCCGAAATGCGTGAACTGGCCACCGAAGAGCTGAAGGAGGCGCAGGCACGGGAAGAGGGGCTGGCACTGGAGCTGCAAAAATTGCTGCTGCCAAAGGACCCGAAAGATGAGAGCAACATCTTTCTGGAAGTCCGTGCTGGCACCGGCGGGGATGAGGCCGCCATCTTTGCCGGTGACCTGTTTCGCATGTATTCACGCTATGCCGAGCAACGTCGTTGGCAGCTGGAGATCATGAGCGAGAATGAGGGGGAACATGGCGGATACAAGGAGATCATCGCCCGTATTGTGGGCAAAGGTGCCTATTCCCGGCTGAAATTCGAGTCGGGTGCACATCGGGTTCAGCGCGTGCCGGAAACCGAATCCCAGGGGCGTGTTCACACCTCGGCCGCTACCGTCGCAATCCTCCCCGAGGCGGAGGAGATCGACCACATCGAGATCAATCCGGCAGAGCTGAAGGTGGATACCTTTCGCGCATCCGGTGCAGGGGGGCAGCATGTCAACAAGACCGACTCCGCCATCCGCATCACCCATCTGCCGACCGGCGTGGTGGTCGAGTGCCAGGACGAGCGCTCACAACACAAGAACCGGGCACGGGCAATGACCCTGCTCTCCGCCAGACTGCTCAGTGCGGAACGGGACAAGCAGAGCGCCGAAGAAGCAGAGAACCGGCGCAGTCTCGTGGGCAGTGGAGATCGTTCAGAACGCATCCGTACCTACAACTTTCCACAGGGGCGAGTGACCGACCACCGCATCAATTTGACCCTCTACAAACTGGAAGAGGTGATGCTGGGTAGTCTGGACCATGTGATTGAACCGCTGATCAACGAACATCAGGCAGATCTGCTGGCCGCGCTGGCAAATGAGCAATAACCTGCAGAGCATCAGGGCATTAATCGACAGGGCTACTGCTGAAATCACCGAATCGGAGAGCGCCCGACTGGATGCCGAACTGTTGCTCGCCTCTCTATTGCAAAAGAGTCGGAGCTGGCTGCATACTTGGCCGGACCGTACTATCCAAAGCGATCTCACCACCCGATTCAATCGACTGGTAGCACGCAGAATTTCAGGGGAACCGGTGGCCTATCTGCTCGGCTCCCAGCCCTTCTGGACGCTTGAACTCAAGGTCACGGCCGACACCCTGATCCCCCGACCGGAGACAGAGCTGCTGGTCGAAACAGCCCTGGCCGCCATTCCCGTTGAGCTTCCCTGTCGTGTCGCCGATCTCGGTACCGGCAGCGGTGCCATTGCACTGGCCATTGCCACTGAACGCCCCAACGCCACGATCTTCGCAACCGACCAGTCCGAAGCGGCCCTTGCCGTTGCACAGGAGAATGCCACTCGTCACCAACTGAATAACATCACCTTTCTTGCCGGTAGCTGGTTCACCCCACTGACTGGAGAACCCTTCGACCTCATTCTCTCCAACCCTCCCTACATAGCAGAAAGCGACCCACATCTCGCGCAGGGTGATCTCCGCTTCGAGCCACCCCGCGCCCTTCGCTCGGGAGATGACGGCCTGGATGACCTGAAACAGATCATCAAACAGGCGTCACAATATCTACACCACACGGGACAGTTGATGGTTGAGCATGGATATGAGCAGGGAAACGCGGTACGCTCCCTGTTCCAAAAACACAACTTCAACCATATAGAGACCCAACGCGATCTTGGTGGAGAGGAACGGATCACCCATGGCACTCGAAAGTGATGATCAACTGCTGCGCTACAGCCGACAGATGATGCTCCCCCAGGTAGGGGCCGAAGGACAGGAGAGACTGCTGCAAGCCCACACCCTGATCATAGGGCTTGGAGGGCTGGGGGCTCCGGCAGCCATCTATCTGGCCGCAGCCGGTGTGGGGAGAATGATCCTGGTTGATTTTGACCGGGTCGATCTATCCAACCTGCAGCGGCAGATTGTCCACTTCAGCAATGACATCGGCAAACCAAAGGTGGAGTCCGCACGAGAGACCCTGAATGCCCTCAACCCGGAGGTTACGATCCACACCCTGGACTGGAAACTCTCCGAGGAGGAGCTGGACCAGCAGGTTGCCGAGGCCGATCTGGTACTGGACTGCAGTGACAACTTCACCACCCGTTTCGCTGTGAACCGATCCTGTGTCCGCCACAGGAAACCACTGATCTCCGGTGCCGCCATCCGCTTTGAGGGGCAAATCTCACTCTTTCGACCCGATCTGGAAGATGAACCCTGCTACCGCTGCCTCTATAAAGGGGGGGATGAATTGGATGAAAGCTGCACACAGACCGGTGTGCTTGCCCCACTGGTCGGGGTCATCGGCAGCATGCAGGCGCTGGAGGCGATGAAGGTGATCATTGGAACCGGTACCGGACTGAACGGCAAGTTGATGCTACTGGATGCACTGACCATGGAGTGGCGCACCCTGAGACTGCCCAAAGACCCCAACTGCCCTGTCTGTGGTGAGCCGTCATGAGTGAACACCTGCCTCGCACCATTACACTGCAACTGTTGGCCCAGGCGCAGCAACAATCCGATATTGAGGTCTGTGGCCTGATTGCTGCCAGGGATGATACCCCTCATCGACTCATTCCGATCGACAACATTGCACCCCACCCTGAAACCCTGTTCGAGATGGACCCCAAACAGCAGATCGAGGCGATGCGTGAGCTTCGTGAGCAAGATGAGACACTGTGGGCCATCTACCACTCCCATCCGCATGCTCCGGCAGTGCCTTCGGCAACCGATCTGGAGAACGCCAGCTATCCGGATGCACTCTATCTGGTGGTCTCACTCAACACCGAGGGGGTGATGGAGGTGGCTGGGTTTCGTCTGAGCGATGGCTCCTTTGAACCTGTTTCTCTGGAGATTTCAGATTATTGAGTCGGGCACAATTTTAAACTGGTGCCAGTACAGAGCGGTCTCTACCGGAATCTTTCGCCTGATACAGCGCACTGTCCGCCCGCTTCAGCAGCGCCACCCAGACCAGCTGCATCACCAACAGCTGATAGAATTGACCCCCATCCAGCGTCAGATAGTCAACGGGTACCCAAAGCAGCACCATTCCCGCCATGATAAGCGAGATAATGCGGACACGCCTGAAAAGAATAGAGCCACGATTGCACTGAAATCATCGGTGTGACGATCTGCAATCAGCAGGTCCGTCAGAATCATTTTCCATTGACCCATTGTTTTCAATATCACCTGATATTGTTACAAACAATGGCTCATTGCATCGATTCAGCCATTAATTGTTTGCAAAAAATGCACGCGCAGCCGCTACTGCCTGACCACTTTCGACCGCTGACCCCATATCGGCCAACACCGCATCCAGTGCTCCCAGGCAGAAGAGAATATTCTTCTCGTTACTGGCATATCCCATCTGCCCGATACGCCAGACCTTTCCGGCCAGGTCACCCAGACCGGCACCGATCTCCAGGTCATACTGGTTCAACAGCGTTGAGCGTACGGCTGCATCATCGACTCCATCGGGAATCGTCACCGCATTGAGCTGCGGCAGGCGCTCACCTTCCGGTACCACAAACGAGAGCCCCATCGCCTCGATACCGGCACGCAGTCCCAGGTGGTTCCGCTGATGGCGTGCCCAACACGCCTCCAGCCCCTCCTCCTGCAAAATGACCAGCGCCTCATGCAGCCCATACAATGCATTGATCGGTGCAGTATGGTGATAGGCACGTTTGCCACCCCCATCCCAGTATCCCATGACCAGATTGAGATCAAGGAACCAGCTCTGTACCGCTGTCTTGCGTGCCTTTACCTTATCCAACGCCTGTTCACTAAAGCTGACGGGAGAGAGACCCGGCGTACATGAAATGCATTTCTGGGTACCGGAATAGACTGCATCAATCCCCCAGCCATCCACCTCCAGCGGAGAGCCTCCTAGAGAGGTGACCGTATCCACAATGGTCAGACAGCCATGATCATGGGCAATCTTGCAGAGTGCACTGGCATCTGACATCGCGCCGGTCGATGTTTCGGCATGGACAAAGGCCACAATCTTTACATCGGGGTCGGCCTTGAGTGTCTCTTCAAGCCTTTCAGGATCAACGGCTCGCCCCCATGGGTCCTGCTGCATGACCGCAACGCCGCCAGCCCGTTCGACATTCTCCTTCATGCGCCCTCCAAAAACCCCGTTCTGGCAGACCACCACCTTGTCCCCCGGCTCAACCAGGTTGACAAAGCAACACTCCATGCCTGCAGAGCCCGGTGCAGAGACCGGCATGGTCAGACGGTTCTCGGTACGGAAGGCTGTCCGCAACAACCCCTTCATCTCATCCATCATGCCGACAAAGACAGGGTCCAGATGACCAATCGTTGGACGGGACATTGCCTCCAGAATTCGTGGATTGACATCTGAGGGGCCTGGCCCCATAAGCGTTCGTTGTGGCGGATGAAAAGGTTGGGTCATTGTGATCTCCATATCTCAAAAAAAACCAGCTTGGAAGCATACCGAAGCTCGAAAAAAAAACCAATTATTCTGTTTGGTTATTCACTTCGACACATGTTTGCCACATATGGATTTCCATAAAATCATTGCCAGGAAAGATCGTACCGGAATGCGCCGGATTTTCGCGCGTATGCATTGGCAAAAGTTCCTGCCCTGCCAGAAAAAGCAACAACGAATGTAACTGATTCAGCCCCCCCTGAAATCCGCCATTTCAGGGGGGGCTGAATCAGTTACGGGCATTGGTTAACAATTACCGACAAACAGCAATAAATACACTTTAAATCAACAAATTAACTTGATTTAGTGCTGCTTTTCAGACCCCAGAATTCACAATAGCCCCAGACAATTGCAAAAAAGATCAACGGTTCACTTAATATTAGATATTCCATATTACACACCACTGGTGTCCCAACGTTACAGGCCAAAAACTCATTTGACTGCATAAAACA
>CAYFOR010000060.1:0-16904 GCA_964344785.1 uncultured Piscirickettsiaceae bacterium | reverse complement strand
AACGACCTATTTCATCGTTCTCCTTCGGTTACTTTTTTTGTGAGTCAATTCGTGGAGGCAAACTGCGGTTTGCCTCCTGTCATTCACATCAGTATAATCCGCGCTCCGGTTTGCTCCGTCTGATCATGGTCGATGGGGCTGCCCTCCTTGCCTGCGCAGTGTGCTGTCAGGCTATCCATCCATAAGGAGACAACATGAGACATTACGAAGTGGTATTTATGGTCCACCCGGATCAGAGTGATCAGGTGGAGACGATGGTAGAGCGTTACCGTACCGTTATCGAGGGTGATGGTGGAAAGATTCATCGCCTGGAAGATTGGGGACGGCGTCAGCTCGCCTATTCGATCGACAAGGTTCACAAGGCGCACTATGTGTTGATGAACATTGAGTGTACGGTTACGGTACTGAATGAACTGACGGATCTGTTCCGTTTCAATGATGCAGTCATCCGTAATCAGATCCTTGCGATGAAAGGTGTTCCGGAAGGGGCCTCTGCAATGATGGCAGCAATCGAGAAAGAGTCCAGCCGTAAGGACAAGGATCAGCGTGACTCTTCTCAGCGTGACTCTTCAAGTCACCGCTCTGATGATGCACCGACACCAGCCAGAGAAGCGACTGAAACAGCCTCTGAAGGCTAACGCATACTATTCACCCAAATATCAAATCAGGTAATTACAATCATGGCACGCTATTTTCGTAGAAGAAAGTTTTGTCGGTTCAGCATGAAGGATGCCCCGGCGATCGACTATAAGGATGTGGAACTGCTGAAGGAGTTTATCTCCGAGACAGGTGCAGTCATTCCCTCCAGAATCACCGGTACCAAGTCCCGTTATCAGCGTCAGTTGGCAACGGAGATCAAGCGAGCGCGTTATCTGGCACTGTTGCCATACTCTGATGCACACGACCGCTGATTGAAAGCGGTTTGATTGCATATTGTGGCATGGTGCAGTAGCTACCGCATCGGTCACAGCAACCGTACCCACGCAAATGCGTGCGTTTCTTGAATTTGTCATGAGAAGTCGCCTCCATGCGATGGGGGCAGTTTCGCTGTTGGCGTTTGCTACGATGATCTTTCCGCCTATCGGTTATCTGACCGGCGCGATCGTGGGGCTGGCAACATTGAGGGAAGGTGCGCTGGAGGGCATGGTGGCACTGCTGGGCGGGCTCGGTCTGGCAATGGTGATCCATCGGTTCAGCGGGGGCCATGAGCTTTCCGTGGCGCTGATGTCACTGTTCTGGTTTCCGGTCTGGGTATTGGCGGTGTTATTGAGAACCACGCGCTCACTGCGGTTGGCCTTTCAGGTGGCAGCCCTGTTTGGAGTGGTGGCGCTCTTCCTGTTCTATCTACTCTCCGGAGGTGAACCTGCGCAGTGGTGGCAGCAGCAGGTACAGGAGTTGATGACCAGTGAAGGGGCGCTTGGGACAGAGCAGATGCTGCTGGACCCCAGGCTGGCTGAAGTATTGACAGGGGTGATGGCGGCAGGCTTCTTTCTGGGGTTGATCGGCATGTTGCTACTGGCGCGTGGCTGGCAGGCAATGCTCTACAATCCCGGTGGGATGAAGTCCGAGTTTCTCGCGTTGCAGTTGGGGAAAAACAGCGTATTGCTGGGGTTGGTGGTGATGCTTCCGGCACTGCTGCTGGGAGAGTCCGTGCCGCCGGTCGTGCCGGATCTGATGCAGATCTGGATGACGCTGTTCATGGTGCAGGGGATTGCGGTTGCCCATGCGGTGATTGACGGTAGACAGATGCAGAAAGGGTGGCTGCTTGCCCTCTACATTGCGACCCTGCTCACACCGATTGGTTTTCTGATTACCATGGTCGGGGTCAGTGATGCCTGGGTCGATTATCGTAGTCGTCTGTTGGCAGACGACATCTGAATTTTTGGCGTAGTCCTCTGCCATTTTCAAAGAGGGCACTATAGAGAAAAGGAAACGCAAGATGGATGTGATCCTGCTGGAGAAGGTGGCTAACCTGGGAAATCTCGGGGACAAGGTCTCAGTCAAACCCGGTTATGCCCGAAATTACCTGGTACCCCAGGGAAAGGCGAAACCGGCAACACCGGAAAATCTGAAAGAGTTTGAGGCGCGCAGGGCTGAACTGGAGCGTGTTGCAGCCGAGGCATTGGCCGCAGCCCAGTCGCGGGCAGAGAAAATCTCTGTGCTCTCGCTGGAGATTGCCCACCAGGCGGGTGAAGAGGGCAAGCTGTTTGGTTCAGTCACAGGGGCGGAGATTGCAAAATGTATCTCGGATGCCGGTGTGGAAGTGGCCAAGAGTGAGGTGCGGTTGCCCAATGGTCCACTGCGTGAGTTGGGTGAGCATACCGTAGCCCTGCAACTTCATACCGATGTAACCACGGAAGTAGCGCTGCAGATTGTAGCCGAGGCGTAATCAAGCGTTCGTCGCACTTGTCGAAAAAGAGCCCGCTCCAGCAATGGAACGGGCTTTTTTGCTATGATCCTGAGGCTGTAATGAATAACGCTACTGCGAGACACGAAATCTGATGTCGGACCCCAAAATACCCCCACAAAATGTCGAGGCCGAACAGTCGGTGCTGGGTGGACTGATGCTGGATAACAGCAGCTGGGATCTGGTTTCGGACCGGGTGGTGGAGGAGGACTTCTATCGCGGCGATCATCGACTGATTTTCCGCTCCATTGCGGGACTGGCCGAGGAGGGCAAGCCGTTTGATGTCATTACCCTGAGCGAATGGCTGGAGAGTCGAAACGAGTCCGAGAATGCGGGAGGGCTCGCCTACCTGGGGACACTGGCCAAGAATACACCGAGCGCGGCCAACATCCGCCACTATGCCGATATCGTACGGGAACGTTCGGTGTTGCGAAGCCTGATCGGTGCATCCAATCAGATTGTCGAGTCAGCCTATCAAACCGAGGGGCGAAAGGTCTCCGAGATTCTGGATCGTGCGGAGCAGGCCATCTTCCAGATTGCCGAGCAGGGGAACCGCAACCAGAAAGGGTATGAGCAGGTCAATGATCTGCTTGCCAAGGTGGTGGACCGGATTGATGAACTCTACCACTCCAAGGCGGGGGCGGTGACCGGGATCGCTACCGGTTTTGATGAGTTTGACAAGAAGACGACCGGGTTGCAGAACTCCGATCTGATCATCATTGCCGGGCGTCCGGCGATGGGCAAGACCTCATTTGCAATGAATATCGCAGAACATGCAGCGGTCAAGCAGGGGAAATCGGTTGCGGTCTTCAGCATGGAGATGTCCGGGGAGCAGTTGGCAGCCCGTCTGGTCTCCTCACTGGGACGCATCAACTCCAACAAGGTGCGTACCGGACAGTTGGAGGAGGATGACTGGCAGTATCTGATCAAGGCGGTGGAGCAGCTCAAGGAGAGCAAGATCTTTATCGATGATACCCCGGCACTGACTCCGACAGAGCTGCGTTCCCGAGTACGCCGTATTGCCCGCATGCATGGGCTCGATCTGATCGTGATCGACTATCTGCAGTTGATGCAGGGGTCGGGCCGTTCCGCATCGGAGAACCGTGCCACCGAGATCTCCGAAATCTCCCGCTCCCTGAAGGCGATGGCCAAGGAGATGGATGTACCGGTGATTGCACTCTCCCAGCTCAACCGCTCACTGGAGCAGCGCCCGAACAAACGGCCGGTGATGTCGGATCTGCGTGAGTCGGGAGCGATTGAACAGGATGCCGATATCATCGTCTTTATCTACCGTGACGAGGTGTATAACGAGGAGAGCCCGGAGCGGGGGGTGGCGGAGATCATCCTGGGTAAACAGCGTCATGGTGCGATTGGTACCGTCAAGGTAGCCTTCCAGGGAGAGTTTACCCGCTTTGATAATCTGGCTCCCTCTTATATGACGCCACCGGGCAGTTACGGTACATGAGCCGTCTGGTTACCGCCACCATTCACCTGCAGGCGTTACGACACAACCTGCAACAGGTTCGGCGGTTGGTGACCCCGGATGTACAGGTGGTCTCGGTGATCAAGGCAGATGGCTATGGCCATGGCCTGGTTACCGTGGCGCAGGCACTCGATCAGAGTGATCTCTATGCGGTTGGCTGTCTGGATGAGGCGCTGCAACTGCGTCAGGTACAGATTACCAAGCCGATTCTGCTGCTGGAAGGGTTTGAGGGAGAGGATGAACTGATGGCGGTAGCGGCACTGCAGTTGCAGACGGTGCTCCATTCGGAACAGCAGTGGCAACTGCTCAGTGGCAAGCGGCTGTCACAGCCGATCACCGTCTGGCTGAAGGTGGATAGCGGCATGCATCGTCTCGGCTTTGATCCGGCGCGTGCAGAGGCGTTGTACCCGTTGCTGCAGCAGCACCCATCGGTGCAGGAGGTGGTGCTGATCTCCCACTTTGCCAATGCCGACCGGCCGGAAAATGTGATGAACCGACAGCAGCAGAATTGTTTTGATCAGTGCTGTCATACCGCTCTGGCAAGGCGAAGTCTCTGTAACTCTGCAGCAACGGTCAGTAATCCCGGTGCTCACCATCAACTGGTCCGTCCGGGAATCATGCTTTATGGTACCTCTCCACTGCAGGGGCGTAGTGCGGAGTCACTGCAACTGCAGCCGGCACTGACGCTGCAGGCGCCGCTGATTGCGATCAAACGGATCGAGGCGGGTGATAGCGTGGGGTATGGGGCGACCTGGCGGACAGAAAACGAGACCCGGCTTGGTGTGGTGGCAATCGGTTATGGGCACGGCTATCCACGCAAGCTGCCATCGGGCACACCGGTGCTGATTCGGGGTATGCAGGTTCCGCTGGTCGGGCGGGTTTCGATGGATATGATTACCGTCGACTTGAGTGAACTGCCTGAGGCCCAGGTCGGAGATATGGTGACACTGTGGGGGGAGGGGCTGCCGGTTGATGAAATTGCTCAACATGCCGGGACCATCTCCTATGAGCTGCTCTGTCAGCTCACCTCGCGAGTGCAGCGGGTGGCGGGTTAAGCATTCCGGGTATGGCCAAGAGCAAGGTTGAATATGTCTGTACCGAGTGCGGTGAGGTCTCCCCAAAGTGGTCGGGACAGTGTGGTGCCTGCAAGGGGTGGAACTGTCTGACCGAGGTGGTGGCGGCACCCGCAACCAAGGGAGCGGGTAACCGTTTTGGAGGGTATGCCGGAGAGCAGGCGAGAGTGATCAACCTCAATGAAATCGAGGCAACGGCAGAGTCGCTGACGGCGACCGGCATTGGAGAGATGGATCGGGTGCTGGGCGGTGGACTGGTCCATGGCTCCGTGGTGCTGATCGGTGGCGACCCCGGAATCGGGAAATCCACCCTGCTGCTGCAGGTGATGGGGAAACTTGCCGGTGAGATGCCGGTACTCTATGTCAGTGGCGAGGAGTCTGCACGACAGATCTCGTTGCGGGCACAACGGCTGGAGGTGGATGTAGCGGCCCTTCAGTTGCTGACCGAGACCCAGGTGGAACAGATCCTCACCACTGCACAGCCGCTGCAGCCCAAGGTGCTGGTGATTGATTCCATCCAGACCATCTATAGTGAGGCATTGCAGTCGGCACCGGGATCAGTGGCCCAGGTACGGGAGAGTACTGCCCGTCTGGTGCGCTTTGCCAAGCAGACCGGCACTGCGATCTTTCTGGTCGGTCATGTCACCAAGGAGGGGAGTCTGGCAGGCCCGCGGGTATTGGAACACATGGTGGATACCGTACTCTATTTCGAAGGGGAGAGCGGGAGTCGCTACCGGGTGATTCGCTCCATCAAGAACCGTTTCGGTGCGGTCAATGAACTGGGGGTCTTTGCGATGACCGAGAGCGGCTTGAAGGCGGTTGCCAACCCCTCGGCCATCTTCCTCTCCCGCCACGAGCAGCCGGTCGCGGGTACCGTTACCCTGGTGACTCGTGAAGGGACCCGCCCACTGCTGGTGGAGTTACAGGCGCTGGTGGATGAGAGCCATCTGGGCAACCCGAGACGCGTTGCCATCGGACTGGAACAGAATCGGCTGGCGATGTTGCTGGCGGTACTGCATCGCCATGGCGGGGTTGCCAGCCATGATCAGGATGTATTCATCAATGTGGTCGGTGGGGTGCGGGTGACCGAGCCTGCGGCCGATCTGGCGGTACTTATCTCGATCCTCTCCAGTCTGCGCAATCGGCCAATCGATGAAGGGACGATCATCTTTGGCGAGGTTGGGCTGGTCGGTGAGGTGCGACCGATTCCGGGGGGAGAGGAGCGCCTGCGTGAAGCGGCCAAACACGGCTTTACCAAGGCAATCATCCCGAAAGCCAATCGGCCGCGCAAGGCCATTGATGGGCTTGAGCTGGTGGCGGTGTCGCAGTTGAGTGAGGCGCTGCAGGCAGTATAAGAGGTGTATCAACAGTGGAAATGGCAGGGTGTTCTGTTCGGCCCCAACAGGGCGATCAGTTCACGTACAATCCGGAATGGTGATTGATTCTGGAGCCGGGTGATGCGAACCATTCTGTTATGGGCACTGTTCATGGTGAACTACAATCTGTTCGCCCCCGATTTTGATGATGGGCTCTGTTTTGAGGTGCCGGGCTGGATCTGGTGGTCACTGCTGCCGCTGCTGCTGATCACACTGCTGCTGGATATCCGTGCCGTGGTGCTGCGCTACTATCGATTGACCTTATGGAGAACGGAGCGCCAGCGTTACCTGCGGATGCGTAACTGGGTTCGGCTCCACTTCGGTGCGGACGGGGTGATCTGAGATGCGAACCATTGCGCTGCTGTTTCTGCTGACGCTGTTCAACTGGAACGACCCGCAGGGGGTGGGGGAGCTGTTCTGTGAGATGCAGGAGGTTGCCCTTTTCCGGGTGGGGGTGCCGCTCATCATGCTACTGCTTGTGCTGGACGTACTCAATCTTGTTGCTCGTCAGCTGGAACGCCGACAACGTCGGGAGAAGGCGGATAACGAGTGGTTGGAGAACTGGGTGGAGCGGCTGATCAAGACACCGTGAAATGCCTGGGCAGTCCATCAAAGGGTGAGGTAAAGGCCAGTTCATGGCTGCAGAGCATGAGGTCGGTATCACGGTCGGAGGAACCGTAGAGCCGATCCCCGATAATGGGATGGCCAATCTCTGCGAGGTGGCGGCGAATCTGGTGTTTGCGCCCACTCTCGATTGAGATCTCCAGCTCGGAGCGGTTCTGGTCGGGGAGATGTCTCAATAGTGAGACATGGCTACAGGCATCTTTGCCGTCAATCGGAGTTCGAATCGTTATCGGGGACTCGGTTTGATCGATGAGGCCATGAATGGTGGCACGGTAGATCTTGGTGATCTGGCGTTGCTGGAATAGTGCTGAGAGTGCTGCTGCCGCCCCTTTGCTGTGCGCCAACAGCATCAGGCCGTGTGCTGCGCGGTCGAGACGATGGACAGTGAAGGCGGGGCGCTGGGGCAGCAGGTGATGCTCGGCCCAACGGTGGAGGGTGGTGTGGTCACCCCATCTGGAGCCTTGTGAGCGCATCCCTGCAGGTTTGTTCCAGACGCTGTAATCGCCCCCATCATCAACCAGTAGAGGCTCAGGTACGGTCTGGTTGATAATGGCAGGGTTGTAGTAGAGGTGCAGTGTCTCTCCACTGTTCAGCATTCGTTTGGCACGACGGAGACGCTGTGTACCACGTTGTTCAAGCCATACCGCCCCTTTCCGCATTACCTCCTTGATGCGCCCCTTTGAAAGTGGCGTGTGAGCTGCCAGCAATTCGACAGCCGTTACCCCGGATTCACTGACATCGAGGTGGAGTTCAATGGTTTCGGCTTCAGGCACGCTTCATCGGCTTGACCAGCACAATCAGCATCGGCAGCAGCATCAGGTTGGCGGCCAGTGCAATGACCATCGAGAGCCCGGTGAGCAGCCCGAAGTAGATGGTCGGGATGAAGTTGGAGAAGGCGAGAATGGAAAAGCCCAGTGCGATGATCAGCGTGGTGTAGTACATCGCCTTGCCGATCGAACGGTGGCTGCGCTGAATCGCTGCCCAGTAGTTCCGGTCCCGCTTGTACTCTTCGGTAAAACGGTGGATATAGTGGATGGCATTGTCGACCGCGATACCGATGGCAATGGCCGCAATGGTGATGGTCATGATGTCGAGCGGCATCCCCAGTGTACCCATCAGCCCCAGAATGGAGGTAGCGGCGATAATGTTGGGAACGATGGTCAGCCCGGCCATCTTCAGGTTGCGGAACAGTACGATGAACATTGCCAGAATGGCCATGAAGACAAAGCCCAAGGTCAGGATCTGGGAGCGGAACAGGCTCTGCAGCATGTTGTTGTAGAGGACCAGCATGCCGGTCACATGTACCTGCTCCTCCTTTAGGCCAAGCTCACTGACCAGCTCACTCTGAACCTGGTTGATCAGATCGTTGCGGCGCAGGTCCGGGTCGGAGTCATAGACCCGCATGGTGTAGCGAAGCTGATTGCCGTCACTGGAGAGATAAGGCCTGAGCAGTGCGGCCTTGATCGATTCGGGCAGGTTCTTGTAAATGATGGAGAGGAAGAAGTCATCGATCTTGCCGCCATCATTCAGGTCTTCGAGCATCTGCATGGTGGTGGTGATGGAGAGTACCTTGCCGATCTCCTCCTTGCTGTCGAGGTAGTGGTGGATCTTGGCCGCATCCTCCAGCATGAAACTGTTGAACCAGTAACTCTCACTGAGATCTTCCCCCTGATCGAGATCAGGAAGCCCCATATCGAGCATATCCACGCCGACATCGAGCATGTCATCCATGAAGGGGATGAACCCCTCCTCTTCGGTCACCTCCTCGGCCGGTTCCGGAGGATTGAGAAAGGCATCCGGCGCATCGATTACCACCTCCAGCGGTGTTGTGCCGCCAAGCTTCTGGTCAATCAACGCCATGCCCTGATAGATTTCGGTGGTTGGCTTGTAGTAGTTGATGAAACTGTTTTCGACGGTAAGCTGGCTGATGCCGAAGACGGTAGCAGCCACCAGCAGACCGAAGATGGTGAGTACTTTCCGCTGATTGGCATGGACAAAGTCTCCAACAGCGCCGGTGATCGCCTCGGTGATATCCTTGGAGTGCTGGGCCGGTTGCGGCTTCATCAGAACCAGCAACGCCGGGAAGAGGGTGAAGGCGAGCACCAGCGCAATGGCGGTACCGATCGCCATGACGATACCGAAATCGATCACCGGGCGGATACCGCTGACAATCAGCGAGCCAAAGGCCACGATGGTTGTGGTTGCGGTGTAGAAACAGGGAAGTGCCTTGCTGCGCAGGGTCTCCTTCACCATTTCATACTGGCTTTGTGTCTCATCCAGTGCATGCAGCTCCCGATAGCGCACGATCAGGTGAACGGTCAGGGAGAGCGTGATGATCAGCAACAGCGAGATGAAGTTGGAGGAGACTACGGTCACCGGCCAGTTCATCATGCCGAGGAATCCTGTGGTGACGATCACGGTACCGAAACAGGTCAGCAGCGGAAGGATGATCCAGCGGGGGCGGCGAAAGGCGGCCGCCAGAATGGTCAGTACAAAGAGCAGTACGCCGATACCAAAAGTGGAGAGGTCATGACGTACAAACTCGATGGAGTCGGCGACGATCATCGGAACGCCGCCCAGAAAGAGGTTGGCATGGTCCCGGTGTCCATCCATGACGGCGCGTACCGAATGGATGGTCTGCTGCTGGGCCGCCTGCATCTCAATGTTGTGCTCCCGGAACTGAGCGGAAACCTGATCCAGCTCCTGTGCCAATTCAGGAGTCAGGTTGTCGTTCAGACGCATCTCCCGTAGTTCGCTACGGCGGTTCAGCAGTCGCAGATAGGTCTCATCCCGTTTCAGATTGAGCTGCAGTGCGGTGGTATCCCCCTCAGGGCTGATCAGCAGGTTCTTGTAGAGCGGGCTGGTCAGGAACTCCTGTCGCGCCATGGTGATGTTGGTGGATGGCGAGAGCAGTGTCGGGGTCTCACGCTGGATATCGGTAAAGCCGATAGGCGGGCTGTTGATCAATGGAACATTGAGAATGCTGGTGACCGAGGCGACCGTATCGATGGCAAGCAGCTCATTCTGCAGTTGCTCCAGGTCGTTGAGCGAGTTGGCGCTGAACAGATCCTGTTTGGGTGTATAGGTGATGACCAGATAATCGTCGGACTCGTATCTCCCCTGGATCGAGCGGTGGTACTTGAGGCTCTCATCATTCTCCAGTACCAGCGAGTCTGCGGATGCATCCAGATAGAAATTCTGGGCATAGTAGCCGGATGTAGTCAGCAGCAGAGCGACCAGGAAAAGGGTGACCCAGGGTTTACCAAGTATGATTCTGTAATACATGTGTTTTTATCTCAGGCAGCCGGGCAATTCTACTGAGATCGTCAGGGAGATGACAAGTTAATGAAAACTTTATTAAACGGTGCTTGATATTGCTGCCGATAGTTACATAAAATCGCAGTTGATTCACAGGTAGATATTGTGATGTTGTTGGAGTGACCTTTGTGGCGACCATGCAAGTCCAAGATATACGGTGAGTTATGAGATGTATCCGTGTTTGGCGTGGTGCATGTGTTTAGTAGTTAAAAAGGTAATGATTGATATGGCAACAGGTACAGTGAAGTTCTTTAACGACTCCAAGGGGTTTGGTTTTATCGTGCAGGATAATGGTGGTGATGACGTATTTGTCCACTTCCGTGCTATCCAGGGCGATGGTTTCAAGACTCTGGCCGAGAACCAGAAGGTCAGCTTCGATGTTGAAGAGGGTCCCAAAGGGCTGTCTGCAACAAATGTAGTAAAGATTGACGGATAACCCTTCCGGTAATCGAAAAAGAGCCCGCATCTGCGGGCTTTTTTTATTCTATCGATTTTGTCGTTATGCTCGGGTCTGAATAGGTATCGCAGGTTGAAACAGAAAAGGATATTGCCTGCTCGTGGCTATCTACTGCTGCTCAGCCATATGCGCGGCTACACCACGTTGTTGGGGCATATCCTCGGCAGTCACCCGCAGATTACAGGTTACTGCGAGATGCACATGCATTTGCGCAACCATCATGATCTGCACCATCTTGCACATCAGGTGGCCAGGAGAAGTCGGAAAGGTTTTCATGACCGTTATGTGTTCGATAACCTGCTGCATGATCATCTGATGGTGGGGCGCAAGGTGCTGCGACGCAGTGACCTCCATCCACTGTTCATGATACGCGAGCCCCAGGCAACGATAGAGAGCATTCTCAGCCTGCAGGCACGCTATATCCGGAGAGTGGCGGAGGCGGAGCGATATTATCTGCAGCGTCTTGGACGTCTGAAAGGGATGATTGAGCTGTGTGGGGGGGATCTGTTGTTTCTCCAGGCGGAGGCGCTGGTGGAATGTACGGATGCAACCCTGCAACGACTTTCATCGTGGTTGCAGCTGGATTCCCCATTGAGCGCTGACTATCAACGCTTTCAGCACACAGGCAAGCGCAGGGTCGGGGACTCCTCGGCCAATATCCATGCGGGGCGGGTTCTGTCCCCGGCAGAGCGGATAACGAGTCGGCAGTTCACGGTCGATGCAGGGGAGATCAAGCGGGCCAGGGAGGGGCACCAGGCGTTTATGGAATGGGTCTCAGTTGAACTCCCGGCAGACAAAACGGTGTTTGCCTGACCGGTTGCGTGCGATGGCATCTACCCGTTCAATCTCGAAGTGGACCTTCTCACCCATTTCAGTGGTGATCCTGTTGCGTAACTGTCCCTCCAGTGCAGTGGGAAGTGTATGGTCGGCCACGACCTGAAGTCTGATTCGGTCCATTGCTGTCTGGATGAACCGAAATTGTCTGATCTCCGTCATGCCATCCAGGAGATGGATAAACCAGGAAGGGTAGATCACCTTTCCATCCGGGGTCTGGATCAGGTCATTGCTGCGACAAACCTCCATCTTCATCAGCGGGAACGGAGAGCCGCAGTCGCACGTCTCATCAAGCAGTTGACCGCTGTCACCCAGTTGGTAACGAATCAACGGCATCAGATGGTTGCACAGTGAAGTGGCTACCAGTTGGGGTTCACCCGCCTGCTCTATACTTTCCAATCGTACCAGGTCGCTATAGAGGTGCTGGTTCCCATGGCGGCATTCACAGGAGATGTTGGGAATCTCCCGGCAGCCATACTGGTTGTAGAGCTTGCAGCCGAAGGCGGACTCGATCACCACACGCTGCTGTGGATAGAGGGTCTCTGCAGTGCAGAAGCAGCCCTTGATCGAATCCGGCATGTCGATCCCCTGGTACACCAGATAGTGTGCCAGTGCCGCCAGTACAGAAGGGTATCCGCGAATGACGGCAGGTTGGTAACTGGTGATTGTTTGGCTCCATCGGTGGAGTGTCACCTCATCAAAGTCGGGGGTGGGAATCACCCGTTCCCCATCCAGCAGGGATTTCCAGCGTTGCCGGAGCGTTGTGTGGGCTGAGATATCCTGCGTGGCCCCCCAGAGCTGCAGTATTGGTTCTCCGGGGCGCCAGCCACACTGCATGAAGCTGCGATACTGCCCGGCCATCATCCATTCGATCTTGTCACGGTCGTAATAGTAGGCGAGTGGTGTACCGGTTGAACCACCGGTATGGCCAATCTGCAGTCGGGTTCGATCCACTCTGCGGTCGACCAGTTGGTCCAGTTCTCTTCTCACCACCTCTTTGCTGAGCAGTGGTAATGACTGGAGCTCGTCTGACCGGGAAATTGTACGGTAGTAGGGAACGTGTGTACTGGCATGTGCAATGACGGCGGTGAGCGCACGCCGTTGCCGTTCGAGCAGTTGTGCCGGAGTTCGTTGACGGTTGTCGATCAACTGATCGAGTACCTTGAAGCGGGTAGGATAACGGCTTCGTAACAGATAGCCGCGTAGCGGGTAGAGCAGTGCGGTCATTCAGGAGTCGTCGCTCAATATACGGTAGCAGATTGCGCCGAATATCGTTTCGTATTCAAGGCGCTGAAAGGGGCGCATACTAGCTGTATGTAACCCTTTCAGCAACACAGAAGACGGAAGGATAGACAAGCAAGGTGCTACCGTATATTGATCGACGGCTCCTTGGAGAGCAGTGATGTCCACATCTCACGCTGCAGTGGGTATTGTTGAATGGCTGTGGTGATCTCATCCAACCGTTGCCGTCGGTGATCGGGGCTGCCGATCAGCCCCCAGGCAGCCTCATCGTCGAGGAAGTTGAAACGGATGTTGTCGATAAACCGGGAGAGCCCGGAAGCGATCTCACGGTCATGGTGCCACCATGCTTCTTGCCGTTTCCACTGCTGCTCAAACTGGTTCAGTCTATGTTCGATTTCGGATCGTTGTTGCTGGTAACGGGTGCGAATCTCTTCTTCCGTCTGTTCCAGTGTCTCACGGATCTGTTCAGTATCCGTGAGATCATCCGGTGATTGGGCGTGGTAGAGCCTTTCGATGGCGAAGAGCAGGACATCACCATAGTACTGTCGCTCAAACTCGGCGGAGAAGTCGACTCGAGATTGCTGTGGTTGGTGCATCACGCCGGGACGGTGCTCTGCCGCTGCACTGTCGTTCAGTGCCCGCTTGTGTACCATCGGCAGATTGACAGAGAGGAATCGCTCACCCCACTGTTGCTGCAGAAAACGCCCCAGTATGGGGCCGGCCATGCGCAGTTTCAGCGAGGCAAACGGAATAAAGGCGGTCAGCCCTTCGGCATTGAAGATGTAGTTTGCGGTATAGACCGTTCTGGCCGACTTGATGGAACGGTTTGGAGGCTGGTGCTGATAGAAGCTGCAGCGGGTCGGGTGTTCGCCAAAAAAGAAGGCGGTAAGCTGTCTGGCAAGATGGCGCAATGTGTCTGAATGGGTGTGCGCCCCCTGGATGCAGCAGCGGTATTCGTATGGCTCTTGCGGCACCGGGTAGCCGAACAGGTCGGTCATGTCGTGATAGGCGGCTTCCCCCTCCCGATAGTTGTGGTGCTGATGGAATCGGCACGGTACGTTTGGTTTGAGAGTGGCTAACTGGCCGATCAGGTGGTTGAGGTCGAGCAGCAGGTTATTGCTCATCACGGTTGGTGAGACGGGTGGGTCTCCCACCAGCTTTCCGGTCACCATGATCGGCCGGTGTCGGGTAAAGAGTTGGTCAAACAGGTAGAGATAGTTGATGCTGTAGAGGTCACGCTCACCTCCATCTTGAAGTACCTTGACCCGGAACTCCTGGTCGCTGTCGACAAACCAGAAGAGGTACTTCTCATCTCTCCGCTCACGTTGCAGTGCGTTCAGTCTGAGATAGGCGAGGTTGCGGGTGATGGAGGCACCGTTATGTACAGGTTGTGACTGTGCCGACGGTACGATGGCATGCTGCAGTACCGTTCGCTGGGATGGTGTGAGCGCTGCAACCGTCTGCTGCTGTGCTTCACGTCCAAAATAGATCGAGTGGATTCCCTGATGCTGCAGCCCGTTGACGAGATTGCGGATTTCCGTCTGGTTTTCTCTTTTGAGACTGTCGTCTGCAACCATCACGGTCAGTTTGGAGAAGGTGCCCGCTGCGGTCCGACCATAGTGGTAGAGGTGGCAGAGGGTGACCAGACTCTGCAGGCAGCGTGCCAGTTGCTGTGGACGGTCGGCGACCGGTATGGTGATGACGATATGGTGACGTCGGTCAGGGCCGCTGCGTTGCAGCCACTGCTCCTGCTCACGGTAGAGCGCCTGCACCAGCTCGATCACCTCCTCTTCGAGTCGTTCATTTTCCAGTGCCTCTTCGGCAAACTGCAGTGCACTTCGATAGAGCGTCAGCAGGTATTGGGGGGCGTGCAGGTGAGAGGGGGGGATCTCCGGTTCATGTTCGGAAGCCTCGGGCCAGCGCTGCAGAAAGGTGTGCAGTGCGGCGGTTGTGCCTGTATTCATCGCGTCCATTCGATGATTGGGTCCAGTACTCTAAGCTGGGAGGCTGCCCGAGAATAGAGAACCTACTGCAAATCCCATAAAGACCATCATCTGAGCTTATTGAACTCGTCAAATAGGTTCACTATTCGCCTCTTTCAATAACCTCACCTTGTAGCCTTTCTGTGATTTTCGCTACGGCTTCTATTCTCGGACAACCTCCCTGGTGATAATTACGGGTGCAGCAGGCCGAGAAGCTCTGCATCCGTAATTATCACTTGGTTGGAGTGCTAGCGTCCAGAGCGATAGTCCGGGAAGGCATTCTTGTCGATTGGAATCTCGATCAGGTTGATTCCCTTGTGCAGATCCATCTCGTTAAAAAGTGTATCCAGGTCAGATGGCTGATTGATACGTATATAGTCAACGCCAAAGGATTTTGCCAGCAGGCTGAAGTCGGGATTGGAGAAGTCGCAGTCGATATATCTTCCTCGGTACTGCTGAAACTGGTTTTTTCGAATCAGCCCCATCGAGCCGTTGTTGAGGACAACGGTATTGACCGGAATGCTGTAGTTGACGGCAGTCATCAACTCCATGCCGCACATCTGGAAACCACCATCACCAAGCAGGGCAAAGGTCGGATGATGATGGTTGATCGATGCGCCCAGTGCAGCCGGCAAGGCGTGACCCAGTGATGAAAAGCCGGTATTGGGATAGTAGTGTCTAATGGAAGAGGCCTTGAACAGGTTTTGTCCATAGATGATGTTGTCATCAAAGAGGCTGATCTCGCCTTCCAGTTGCTGTTCAAGCTGTTCAAAAAAGTGACGAATCAGTACCGGTGTGGACAGCAGAATGGGACTCTCCTCTTCTGGAAGAGCACCGGGGGGAGCAGGGATAGGAGGAGATGCCTCGTTCTGGTCCAGATGGTTCAACAGGGCATCCAGCAGCTCGGAAATATCGGACTCCACTGCGATATCCGCTCGAAAGACCTTTTCCAGTTGTGATCGTTCGCGGTCCACCTGGATGATGGTCTTGTGGTTGAACAGTTCACTGTTCCAGAGATAGCTAGTGCGTTCATTGAAACTGGCTCCCAGAACAAGAAGCAGATCGGCCTCCTGGGTGATGGCATGTAGCGCACGACCATCCGAGGTGACCCCCAGTGTCCCCAGTGCTCGCGCCGTACGCTCATCAATGGCGCCCTTCCCCTTCAGGGTGGAGGAGACCTCAATACCGAATCGCTCACTCAGTTGTGACAGCTGTGACATCGCCCCCGACTGAATGCAGCCATATCCAGCGACGGCAATTGGCCGTTTGGCGGCAGTCAGCAGGTTGCATATCTCACGGATGGTGTGGCCACTGGCAGCGGCGCCGTAGTGTGATGAGGCGATCGGGAGGGTATCGAGTTGTGCCGGGTCGATCTCCTCTTGCTGAATGTTGTACGGCAGGCTGATGACGACGGGACCCGAGTCGCTGGAGAGAAGGATCTGTGCGGCCTGGGTCAGTACATTGGTCAGGTAGTCGGTCCGTTCTATGATCCGGTGGTAGCGGGTAATGCCGGAGAAGAGCTGATTCTGGTCAACGGTTCCACCCTCGCCGGAACTCTCCTGCAGCCCTCCCTTGCCAAAGATGTGGGTCGGGGTCTCACCGGTAATCACCAGAATGGGGAGTTTGTCCGCATAGGCATTGGCAATACCGGTCACCAGATTGGTTGCGCCGGGTCCTGCTGTGGTGATGCAGGCTGAAATCTGACCGGTGGTACGGGCCACGCCCCCAGCCATGAAGGCCGCCGCCTGTTCATGCTTGACCAGAATGGAGCGGATGGACGAGTCATAGAGGCTGTCGTACACAGGCAGGATATGGGCGCCGGGAATACCAAAGATCTGGCGCACTCCAAGCCGTTCCATGAACTTTACGATGAATTCACTGACCTGCATTACTTCAAGAACCGTAATAAAAGGCGGCATAGTATAGCGGAAATCTCTGCCCTGTTTTCCTTCGGCAATGATGGGCTGTATGATCTATCGTTTGTATGAAAAGTTATAATCAGCTATCTGTGAAAGAGAATTGTTGTAAAATGGAGTCATCTACTTTGATTTCTCGTCACTGGTGTCCCAACGTTACAGGCCAAAAACTCATTTGACTGCATAAAACAC
>CAYFOR010000059.1:0-16915 GCA_964344785.1 uncultured Piscirickettsiaceae bacterium | reverse complement strand
ACGTCATCAATAACCAATTGAATTTATTCGATTAAACGTTGGGACACCAGTGGTGTTGTGATTCATAATCTTCAGATTGAACGGGGTTTGACTTGTGGATACTTGGGTAGTGGTAGAAATAAATATGGATCTCGGCTTGCCTCCCACCAGCAGAACTCGGAGGCGCAACTGGATAGGACCCGAAAGGCACTTGAGATCCACTCTGCACGAAATAGTACGTTACCCGCTCTGTTAAAGCGTCAATTTACACAACTGCAGTACGATCTGGAAGATCTTGAATTCATGCGGCACCAGGCAAAACTGGCGGCGCTTGGCTGCGGAGAGTCTTTTGAGTGGTATGGTGACCTGATTCAGCAGATGATTGGTGTAATAGACACCTTTTCCAGAATAATCAGTAGTGCCTCCATTGCCCTGGAGGTCAACAGCTATGAAAATCTGCTCTATGCAAAGGAGCTTGCAGCCAAGGAGAGAGGGTTGGTAAACGGCAACCTTTCAAGAGGTAAATTTGCATTGGGGCACTACACCCGTTTTATTGAGAGCCATGCTCTCCAGAAGTATGCACTCGATATCTTCATGTCTCATGCGCCCAAGGAACACAAACGCATCTATCGCAGCACGATTGATCAGAATGTCTATCATGCACTGTCTACCATGCGTCAGCATATCCGCGAAAGAGGGGCCATGGTGGATGTGGAGATTGGTGTGGATGCCGAGCACTGGTTTGAGCTCTCTTCTGATCATCTTGACCAGATGTATCGGGTTGAGTCGGAACTGTTGGACCATGTAATAGAACAGGCGTTGCAGGCACGTTTGCAGGCCAGGAACTTACTGATTACCTACACCCTGTTGATGCTGTTTTCACTGCTGGCAACCCTGTGGGTTGGTTATCGATTATTCAAGGGTGTTGCAGATCAAAGGCGATTGACTGATGAGCTGCACAACAAGAATCGCCTCCTGCTGGATGCAGAAAAGGTAGGTCATTTTGGGAGTTGGGAGTTGGATCTTGTTGAGAATCAGCTCTATTGGTCGGATGAGGCCTATCGAATCTTTGGGGTGGAACCACAGCAATTTCAGGCAACTTATGAGACATTTCTTGAGAGAGTACACCCGGATGATCGGGAGAAGGTGGACCGTGCCTACACACAATCCCTCCATTCCGGCAAACAATACGGGGTTGAACATCGGGTCATCCCATTGGATGGAGGGGATGAACGGCTGGTACGGGAGATGTGCGAACATGTGAGGGATGTAGATGGAAATGTGGTTCGTTCTATCGGGGTGGTACGGGATATTACCGAGCAGAAACGGTTGAGGGAGCTGCAACACCAGATCGATGTGACCGAAGAGGTCAGTCGGATGAAAGATGAGTTTCTTGCGTCCATGAGTCATGAATTGCGAACCCCCCTTACAGCCATTATTGGGTTCAGTGAACTGCTATGTGAACATAAGCTGGATTCGGATGACTGGAATATGGTCAAGGCGATCGAGAGAGCAAGCAGAGGTCAGCTTGCCCTGGTCAATGACATTCTGGACGCCTCCAAGATCGAGTCAGGAAGGTTTGCAATTGATGAGCAACCATACAATCTCTCAATCATGTTGAAAGATATTGAGAACATGTTTGCATCACGTGCGCATGAGGTGGGCCTCGACTTCACCGTGGAACAGGGAAATCCCGAAGACCATCTTCTGTTGGGGGATAGTCAACGTATCCGGCAGATCCTGATCAATCTGATCGGAAATGCAGTGAAGTTTACTCCAGAGGGCGGTATAACCCTCTCCACTTCCAGAGCCGGAAATACCCTCCTTTTCAAGGCCGAAGACAGCGGCGTCGGCATATCACCAGAGGCCCAACAACGGCTCTTTCAACGTTTCGAGCAGGCCGATGGTTCAATCTCGCGCCGTTTTGGCGGCAGTGGGCTGGGGCTCTATATTTCCTACAATCTTGCAAGGATGATGGGGGGAAGTATTGATGTGAAAAGTGAGGAGGGTGTAGGTTCTACTTTTACCCTCTCTCTGCCATATCAACAGAGCAAACGCCGTGAGAGACGTGCTGAAAGTAGAGATGAAGGCAACGCGGTCTTCGAAGAGAAGAGCCTCAGTGGTCACGTCCTGGTTGCAGAGGACACCCAGGCACTCCAGCTATTGGAGCGCCGGATATTGGAGAAGATGGGGCTGGAGGTGACGACCGTCAATAATGGGCAAGAGGCCGTGGAGTTGGTAGCAGGCCACCACTTCGACCTGATTTTGATGGACATGCAGATGCCGGTGATGGATGGTATTGAGGCAACCCGGACCATTCGTGCAGCAGAGAACCCGATTCCCATCATTGCGCTCACCGCGAATGTGATGCAGAAGCATCGTGATCAATTCAACCAAGCCGACTGTAATGGATTTATTGCCAAGCCAATCGACAAATACGAACTGAAAAGAGTGCTGCAACGGTATCTGCCATCCTGAGTGGTTACATTGGCCACGTTTTCATTGCCGATATGAAACCGGTGGTCACTTTCGCCCTGTTTGATTGCCATTCTCCTGAATCTTAATCCGGATATTCGTTAACGAATCGTCAAAAAATGACGCTTGGGTATCTGCATCAATAGTGGAAATGATGGGTTTCTGAAATTTCGTGTTGTAGACTTCAGTATGGATACCGGGTCCAGGGTACTTGTGTTTCAGGTATTGCCAGGCTGAATGTTTGAGAAAAAAAGTCCTCAATGGTTGAGGTATTTAATTGATGAAAAAAAGCCACTCTGTTATTGCTGTTGTTTTATTTATCTTTGTAGCCTTGGTAGCTGTCTTGTTGGGGTTCGTATTGGGGCTGGAAAGTCCTCTTCCGTGGCTTGTGCTTACTGCCCTCGCGTTCATTCCCTACTACCATGAACGCAAATTGAAAAAAGAGTACGTTGACTGGTCTGAGCAGTATGCCATTGGTATTGAACTGATTGATTATGACCATCAGCGCCTGGTTGGCATGTTGAATCAGGTGGTAAGTGCAGTCAATTTCAATTTGGGTGATAGCCATATACGTAGAGTGCTTTCGGAACTGATCGACTACACCAAATATCATTTTTCACGGGAGGAGGAGTTGATGAGAGCGCACAACTATCCCGATTTGGAGGAACACCTGGTACAGCATAAGATGATGGTGGGGCAGATCGAGGATTTTTCATCACGCATTGGCAGGACGGGCAGTTGCGAGGATGAGGTCTGTATGGATATCTATCGCTATCTCAAGGAGTGGTTGGTAAATCACATCACATGCACTGACAAGGACATGGGGAACTACCTCACCTCCAAAGGGGTCAAGTAATCCGTCATCTGGCCTGGAAGAGTGGTAGTGATCGACCGGGCAGGTGAGGCCGGGAGGATGACAGCCCTGATCGAGTCTGCCGGTTTTCATACTGTCGTGGTACTCGATCGTGCAGAATGATGAAGCCGCTGAGATGACACTGCCATCATCTGTAACAATCGAGACGAGTGGTACGGAAGGGGTACCGCGGAAGGTTGTTCTCAGCGCAGAGCAATTTCATGCAAGTGCCCGCATCGGTCAGGAGATTGAGGACCTGCAGCCGGGGGACTGCTGGCTCAATTGTCTCTCCATGGAGCATGTAGGCGGTGTGGCAATTGCCTATCGCTGTCGGCAGGCCGGTGCGACCATGATCCGCCACTCGACGTTCGATGTTGAACAGGTGGCACTGACCCTGCAACGTCATCCGGTTACCCATCTGTCGCTGGTTCCTGTGATGCTCATACAGCTGCTGGACCATTTTGAAATGGAGCGTGCACCCGCAGCACTGCGTACCGTTCTGATCGGCGGGGATCGGCTGCCGAAAGCGGTGGCAGCCCGTGCACTGCACCAGGGTTGGCCTCTGCTGATCGGCTACGGAATGACAGAGACCGCATCGCGTATCACTCTGCTCCGTCTGACTGAAAAGATGCTAACGCAGTGGCAACCCGATGATGTCGGCCCACCCTTGCCTGGGATAGAACTTTCAATTGGTGGTCGGGGAGAGGTGCGTGTTCGCAGTGAAGAGCTGTTTCCCGGTGAGAACAGGGAGGTGGTTACCGGGGATCGTGGCGAGATCGACCAGCGAGGACATCTCCATATCCATGGACGGCTCGATTATCAGATTCTGTCGGCCGGGCGTCTGATTGACCCTGCGATGGTTGAGTCACAACTTCTGGCATGTCCAGCCATTGATCGAGTTGCTGTTACAGCAGTGGCAGACGCAATCTGGGGGAGCCGGATCGTGGCGGTACTGGAACACCCGATCAATCACGAGATTGAAATGTGGGTACAAGAGAATATCGAAAGTGGACTGCGACCACGGTGCTGGGTATGCATTGAGCAACTCCCCTATACCCGCAGTGGCAAGGTGGATCGACACAGGCTGCAGCAGTATGTGGCGTGATATCATTCGTTCGCTGCACCACCGGAATTACCGAAACTATTTTTTCGGGCAGCTGATTTCACTGCATGGTACCCAGATGGCGGTTGTGGCCCAGTCCTGGCTGGTCTACAGCATGACTCAATCGAGTCTGATGCTGGGGGCTGTTCACTTTGCAATGCTGATCCCGGTACTGCTGTTTGGACTGTTCAGCGGAGTTCTGGCAGACCTTGTTTCCCGCAGAATGTTGTTGCTCTTCTCCCAGACCGGGGCGATGGTACTCTCTCTGATTCTGGCAGCACTAGCGCTGAGTGGGCTGGTTCAGCTCTGGCATATCATTGTCATTGCCTTTCTGTTCGGAATCACTCAGTCGATTGATATGCCGGTAAGACAATCCTTTCTCTCTGATATGGTACCGAAAGAGCAGCTATCCAATGCGGTGGGGCTCAACTCCGGTGTTTTCAATCTATCCCGTTTTCTGGGCCCTGCCATCGCTGGGGTACTACTACTGCAGTGGGAGCCGGGCAGGCTGTTTCTGCTCAATGGTTTCAGTTATCTGCTACTGCTCTATGTGCTCTGGTCAATGGAGATTCCACCTCGGCAGCGAGCAGAGCGGGGCAGGGCGGCAGAGGCACTGAAACAGGGGGTGCATTATGTCTGGCATCACACGGTGATACGCTCTGCCCTGTTCCATGTGGGGGTGATCAGTATGATGGGAACGGCATTGATCGTGTTGATGCCGGTCTTTGCAGACCGGCAGTATGGTGGTGGCTCCGATACGCTTGGACAGCTTCTTTCAGCTGCCGGTGCCGGCTCTCTGATTGGCGCGATCAACCTGGCGAGAAAGAAGGGGAATGCATTATTGGCTCCATCGATTGGCCGTGCAGGCGTTGTTGGTGCCATTGCACTTGCACTGTTTGCCTGGAACGAACAGCTTTACCCATCGATGGTGATTCTGCTGGTGGCCGGTTTTTCGGTCACTACAGTTGTAGCTACAACCAACGCCTATATTCAGGCACAGGTGGATGATCAGATTCGGGGGCGGGTGATGTCACTCTTCTCGATGATCTTTGTCGGTATGGCACCGTTTGGAAGTTTCACTGCGGGGGCTGTGGCAGAGTGGATCGGTATTCAATCGACGGTGTCGATATTTTCTCTGTTGGGACTGACTGCGGCACTTCTATTCCTCTATCGGATAGAGCGTTCCGGTCCATCATTTTGACCAATCCCTGAATCTTCATCCAGATCTCATCGGCCTCCTCTTTGCTGTTTGATCCTGCTACAACCCCGGCACCCGCATAGAATGTGGCCGTTTCCTTTTCAAACAGGGCGCAGCGAAGCAGTACGTGGATCTCTCCATTACCACCTGGAGAGATCCAGCCGGCACCACCACAGTAGTAACCACGGTGACTGTTATGGTGTCGGCGCAACCAGTTGAGTGCTTCCCCTTTAGGAGTACCACAGACAGCAGGGCTCTGCTGCAGTGCGTCAATCAATTGAAACAGGGTATTGTCAGTATCAATTGTACCGTGCAGCCGGGTCAGCAGATGTTGAAGGTGATTCAGTTTCTGGATGGTTGGGGTGGCATCACGCTCAACCTGTTTGCAAAATCTGTTCAGTTGTCGTTCGAGGTGGTCGGCTACCAGTTGGTGTTCCCGCTGTAGTTTGGTTGATCCAATAATTTGCTGTTCAATCTGCTGCTCCTCCTTTCTGCTGCTGCCGCGCGGAGCCGTTCCTGCAAGTGCTTCGGTTTCAACCATATCTCCTTGTTTTCGTAGCAACAACTCCGGAGGGGAGGCAAGCCACGATTTTTGTCCTGTGGAAAAGAGTAGCTGGGTCCCTCCCTGTCGCTGTCGTTCCAGTTGCTGAAGCGGTGGCAGAAGTGTGAATGGTTGTTGAATATGGAGTGAGGCAGAGAGATGGGGGACGATCTTTTCCAGTGGACCCTGGTTGACTGCACGAATGGCATCCTGAAGAACCTGGGACGATTCGGAGTCGAATGGCGTACTGTCCAGACGCTGCAGATGAGGCCCTTTCCTTCGCCTGTCCGGGTCTCCAAGCAGTTGCTCGAGCTGTTTCAGATACTGTTCCCATTGATCAAGAATCTGTAACGGTTGCTGTCCGTTGAGTGGATGGGAGAGTGTGACCCATTGTAATCCATTGTGGTTGCTCAACTGGATACCTGGTAGTTGCAGCACTGTATTGGGAAGCCCGGACCACTCCCGCTCCATGGGGTCACTGTCATCGAACGCATATTGAAGGAAGAGGTGGGGTTCGACACCCAGCGCTTCCGGGTCGAGGTGAAGCCAGTGGTGCTGCAGGGCGGAGAACTGTTGCTGAATCTCTTCAAAACGCCGAACACCGCTGGTGGTGAAACGCCACGCCTCACCAAACGCAACACGGCGGGTTTGGGTTCGACTGCTATTCCAGTAGATTCCAGCGTCAGGAGCAAGCGGGCTGGTAAACGGACGGTGAGTGTAGGGGAGGCTGATACTGATCAGTTCAGTACCAGCTATTTCAGAGTGATAGTATGGCCCTTCAAAAAAGCATTCCAGCTCCAGTTGAAGCTGTTCAATCATGATCTGCGTTTGAACCGGCTGAAGTCAGGTCGGCGCTTGTCGTTGAATGCATTACGGCCTTCCTGACCTTCATCGGTCATATAGAAGAGGGCTGTTGCATTTCCAGCCAGCTCCTGGACGCCGGCCAATCCGTCACTATCGGCATTGAACCCCGCCTTGAGCAGGCGCAAGGCAGTCGGGCTGTGTTGCAGCATCTGATTGCACCATTTCAGGGTTTCCGGCTCCAGCCGGTCGGCCGTGACCACAGCGTTGACCAGACCCATCTCCAGTGCCTCCTGTGCACTGTATTGACGGCACATGAACCAGATCTCCTTGGCTCTCTTGAGCCCTACGGTACGTGCCAGAATACCGGCACCGAAGCCTGCATCGAAACTGCCCACCTTGGGCCCGGTCTGGCCGAAGATGGCGGTTTCCGAGGCGATCGTGAGATCACATAACAGGTGGAGAACATGACCGCCGCCGATGGCATAGCCGTTGACCATTGCCACGACCGGCTTGGGGAGTGATCGAATCTGCTTTTGCAGGTCAAGCACATTGAGATGCTGATTTCCCTGTTCGTCGTTATAACCATGTTCTCCACGAATCTTCTGGTCACCTCCCGAGCAGAAGGCTTGCTCTCCGGCACCGGTGAGAATGATGACACCAACGGCAGCGTCCATGTGGGCACGATGAAAGGCATCGATCAACTCGTTGACGGTCTCCGGCCGAAATGCATTGTGCACCTGGGGGCGGTTGATCGTAATTCTGGCGATGGCTGACGAGGTGGCGTAGAGGATATCCTGATAGTCACCACCCTGATCTCTCCATGGTGTCATTGGCAAAACTCCCGATACTGTAGGTGGGCCTCCATTGAGGCTTGGCGATCTACTACATATTCTATCAGTAGCGGTTGGTGGTGCGTCAGGGAGAGTTTCGGTAGTTGATCCTGATGCGTAATGCGCTGATAGCGGATTCCATAGAGCGCTGCGGCCTTTTCAAGGTCGATGTTGGGGGGGGTCAGCCATAACGGTTCAAACTCCGGTAGTTGTGCAGGTGGCAGATAGCTGAAAATGGCCCCCCCACCGTTATTGATGACAACCAGTGTGAGATTGTCACCGGCCTCACGTGCGATGGATAGGGCATTCAGATCATGGAACAGGGCAACATCTCCGAGCAGTGCGATGACGGGGGTTTGTGGAGGTACGGTGCTGCAGATGCCGCAGACCGTGGAAAGGTTGCCGTCGATCCCGCTGGCTCCACGGTTGGCATGAAGTGTGAGTTGTTCCTGTCGTACCGGAAGCCAGCGGTCGATATCGCGAATCACCATGGAGTTTCCACTGAACATGACAGTGCTGTCAGGCAACGCTCTCCCCAACCATTGGAGTAGCGGCACTTCGGTCAGACACCCGGTTGATGGTTCCCACTGGCGGGCATTCTGCTCCATCTCAATCAATGGCTCTATCCATTCCGGGAGTCGAGACTGGCTGCACTCCTCCAGTGTCTTTTCACAAAACTGCTCAGGCGAGCACTGGAGAGTTTCCGTACTGAGATCGTAAGGGTCACTCCAGCATCTCTGATGCTGTACGGTGATGAATTGTGTTGGCGGGCTTTGTTGCAGCCATCGTGCGATCCCCTTGGAGAGCGGGAAGTCACCAAACTGAATCACCCAATCGGCACTGAGCCCCTGTCTGGAAATGGCTTCAACGGAATCCTCATCATAGGTGACCACCCTGGAAGAAGGGGAATACCCCCAACGTAGATTGGAGAGCGGGTCGAGTAGTAGTGGGCAGTCGAGCCGCTCGGCCAGTTGGGTTACCAGCGGGTAGAAATGTCTGGAATAGACGCCTTCACCACAGAGGATCAGCCCTCGACGCTGATGAAAGGTGTGGCATAAGTGTGAGATATCAGGTGAATCGGTGGTTACAGGCTGCCGGTCGAATTGGGGGAATGGGGTAATCTGCCATGTGACTGAATCCAGTTGTAGTGGCAACAGCGGTTCCCGGAATGGGATATTGAGATGTACCGGTCCCGGTATGGGGTGATAGAGCGCCGTCATCAGCGGGTGAACCAGCGTCTGGATGGCACTGCGTGGTTGCAGTATTTCGTCTGGAGGGGAGAGTGTGTAGTGTCTGCGGACCTGTTCACCGAACAGATTGGCCTGTGCAATGGTCTGGTTGGCCCCCCGGTTATGCAATTCGGGCGGGCGGTCAGCCGAGAGTAGCAGTAGCGGGACGGCAGCATGGTTGGCCTCGACCACCGCCGGTAGCCAGTTGGCGACAGCCGTGCCGGAGGTGCAGACCAGGGCAGACGCCACGCCCGTCTGTCTGCCTTGACCCAGGGCGAAGAATGCCGCACTTCGTTCATCCACAATGACTCGATAGGTTGCCTGTCGGTTGCGGGATATGGCCAGAGCGAGTGGAGTCGAGCGTGAGCCTGGAGAGATGACGAAGCGGGTAACCCCCTGGTCAACCAAGGCCTGAATCAGCAGGATCGCCCACTGCAGGTTACGCGTTCCGGTGATGTCGGTGGCATCCATAAGTTATTGTTGGACGGTTCCTCAGGCGATTGCCGGAGCCGCATCTTCAAACAGTTGCTGAAGCTGGACAGGCAGTGATGTTGACTCTCCACTCTCCAGGTCGACGGATACGTGGATGGAACCTACCTCGGCTTTACGCTGTTGGGTGCCATGGTGATCGGCTCCATCCACCAGAGTCTTCAGGGTAAACGACCGGTTGCTGATCTGCTTCAGTAGAATTGTCAGGGTCAGACGCTCTCCAAGCCGGATGGGGTGAAAATAGTTGGCTTCGGTGTGGACCACCGGGAGTGAGAGTGAAGTATCGTGGATGAGCGTTTCAATCGGCAACCCAGCCTCTTGCATCATCTCTTCCACGCCGCACTGCACCAGAGAAAAGATATTGCCATAGAAAAGAATCCCGGCCGCATCGGTCTCCTGAAGGCGTACGATATGTCTATAGGTTGTCAGTCTCTTCATGAAAGCGCAGTATCCCGTTTTTTGTGGTGACTGCAAGAGGGGGAGCATCTTCGAAGCAGTCAATGGTTGAAAGACCATGCGTATATCGCTGCTCTTCATCGATCGCAGCGGCAATCTGGGCGACGGCCAATGTGCCGATCGGCCCTTCCAGTGCGGTGGTAATGACAACCTCGGTTCCGCTCGCCTTGATCTTTCCGGCAGCATGGAAGGTCGTGAGAGGGCCACCCAGCAGGGTCGGTTTCAGGACGGTACGTTGCAGATCGCTCTGTTCAATGGCCTCTACACCGATGACATTCACTGATTCATCCAGTGTGATGGGAAATGGAACAAGACGCTGAAGCTCTCCAATTCTGTTCAGGCTGGGGTTTTGAAGTGGCTCTTCCAGTGATTCGATGGGCAATCTGGCCAGTTGCGGCAACAGGTTTTCCGCTTGTTGATTACTCCAGGCCTGGTTACAGTCGAGTCTCAGACTGTATTCAGACGGCAGGGTATCAACCCAGCTGGCAAGTTGTTTGATCTCGGTCTCTATGGGTGCCAGTCCCATTTTGATCTTGAGTATGGTCCCTCCATTTGGATCAACTCTGACACTGTTCAGATTGCCGACAGCCTGATTGGTTTTGACCTGATCGGCAGCGTTTGGATTGATCCAGTGGCGTAGCGTACATTTTACCTGCCTGGCCTGCAGTGCGGCAATGGCTGACTCCACACCACAGATGGCTGCAGGAAAACGGCTCCTTTCAGCGTGTAGCTGTTGCATCAGCTCGTCCAGAGAAGAAGAGGTATGTGGGCTGCACAGTTTTTCGAGCTGTTGTCGGCACTGCTGCACGGTTTCGGTGCCAAACTGCGGCAGTGGAGCGGCCTCTCCATATCCCTGCAGGCCATTCTCGTCGACCAGTTTGACAATAAAACCACTGCGAGCCTGCAATGTTCCACGGTGAGTGGCCCATGGTATTCTGAATTTCAGGCGGTAAGGGGTGAAGTGAAGGGTGCTGATCATGGCCGTCGGAGGTTGGAAAGGGGTCTATAGTCGTGTGGTTCCCTTAATATTGGGGTGTCAGTTTGCTTCTGCATTGATAATTGTCAATTCATCAGGAGGGCTCCAACCGGTACACTCACAGCCAGGCTGTCGTACCTGCCAGTGAGTATGCGCAAGAAAGGCCGATTTGGTAATTGCTGCCAATGTTCATGGTATCCATGGCGACCTACATTGGTGTCAGGAGGAGTGGACGACCAATACGATTATTCAGTTTCAGGATATAGCATATGCAACCTTTATCAGATATTTTTATCGATCAGCATCGGCTCTGTGATGAACGATTTGCCGAGGTGGAAAATGCGGCCTCGCGCGGGGAGTGGGAGCAGGCGGATGTGGCCTGGCAGCGCTTTCGCGCCAGCATGGAAGAGCATTTTGAGAATGAGGAGACGGTGATCTTCCCTGAGTATGAACAGCGCGTTGGAGTGACTACCGGGCCGGTTCACATGATGCGGATGGAACATCAGCAGATGCGCACACTGTTTGAGGTGCTGGATGCCGCGATATCGGGTCATCACAAAGAGCAGGTGCTGGGTGTGGCGGATACGCTGATGTTGATGGTTCAGCAACATAACATGAAGGAAGAGCAGATTCTCTATCCGATGATCGATGATCAGATCCGGCAGGGAGATGCAGTGCTGGAGCAGATCAAGGCGCTCCCTGCCTGATGACAGATCGTACCGGAGAGGTACTGTGCGATGTAAGGGAGTTACCACCACCTGAGCCCATGCATGAAGTTCTGAAGGTGCTGGAGACACTGAAAGTCGGCCACTATGTGAGAATGATGCACCGGATGGAACCGGTTCCGCTATATCAGGTATTAGAGAGCATGGGCTTTACCCACCACCTCCATCTTGGAGGGGAGGCTCCTTTCGAGGTGATGATCTGGCATCAGGGCGATCATGCAGCCCGCTCGAAAGTGGAGGCGGTCTGCCCGGAGTTATGATCAATACGGCGCTGCTTTCAGTAGAATCCTCACCACCATTTCTTGTCCCGTATCGATATATTCTGACAGCCCCACTGTTCGGGCTTCTGTTTGCATGCACACTACTGCTCCTGGGAGATGACGTGTATGGCAGCCGCTGGAACCCGGCATTGATTGGTCTGCTCCATCTGCTCAATCTGGGACTGTTTACCATGGTAGTCAGTGGTCTCCTGTTTCAGTTGCTGCCGGTGGCTGGAGGCGTACAGTTTCCGAAAGTGACACTGCTGGCAAGCTATTTCCATCTCATGCTGGTGTTGGGAACACTTTCCTTTTTTGTTGGATTTCTAGTGACAGATCCTCTCTTGCTGCAGCTTTCAGCAGGGATATTGGTAGCTGGATTTGTCCCCTATTTGCTGCTGCTGATGGTGGCCGTGTATCGTCCCCAAGGGCGTTCCGGTCTGGTCAGGCAGTTGAAATACATTGTTCCCTTTCCACTGCTGCTGGTAGCACTCGGTATTCTGTTATTGACCGGATGGGGAAGTGACGAGATTGGTCTGAAACGTGAGTGGACGGATATTCATGCCGTTTGGGCATTGGGGGGGTGGTTTACGCTATTGCTGATTGCAATCAGTTTTCAGCTCATTCCAATGTTCCAGGTGACGCCTGATTTCCACCCGCTACTCAAGCAGTGGGGCGTACCGCTGATCTCCCTATCACTGCTGGTGTGGGGAGGAGGGACCATGGCTGGCATGGGGCACTGGGTGGACGGAGGACTGTGGCTGGCGGCCGCCGGGATGGTGCTCTTCGGCGGGTCCGGTCTATGGGTGCTTTCCAAACGTAAACGGAAAATATGGGATGCATCGGTACTGTTTTGGCAGATCTCGCTGTCATCCCTGACTATTGGTAGTCTATGGATTCTGACCGTACAGACCACAGGGGAAGGTGTCTCGTCTCTGCTGGGGCTCTATTGGCTCTTTGTGGTGCTGTTGCCGATGGTCTGCGGCATGCTATTGAAAATTGCTCCATTTCTGGTCTATATCCACCTGCAGCAGCGGGTACTTGGTGATCCATCCCAATTTGGTCGTCTCTCCTCCCTGCCTCACCAGTTCCAGATTTTGCCTGCCCGCTGGGGCAGGTTGCTACTCCTGATCTATATCACCATGATGGTGGCAGCCATACTCTCTCTGTTTCACCATGCACTACGGCCATTGATGGTTGTACTGTTACTGCTCTTTTTTGCCTGGCTTGGCTGGATTGTCCTGCGCTGCTATCGGGTATTCCATCAACATACGCTAAATTGAGTCTATTGATGGGGCTGTCGTCGATTACTGCAGGGATCGCGCCTTCAGCTCATGCCGGACCCTTTGTGCAATCTTCTCCGGAGAGATGCCGTGAGCAAATTTGACGATAAAGTGTCCATCCGGCCCCATCAGGAATAGCCCTGATGAGTGGTCAATGACATATTGGTCAGCAGGCCGGTCCGGGTCGTTTACCTTCTCATAGCGGACCTTGTAGCGTCGGGCCACCCGTTCAATCATCGTCTCACTGCCTGTCAGGCCGACCATTGAAGGGTGAAAGTAGCCGACATAGGTGGAGAGTACATCGGATGTATCCCGGATCGGGTCAACGGTAATAAAGTAGGGCTGTACCTGATCGGCCAATGGTCCGAGCTGTTTCAGCGCGGCAGTGAGGCTGTAGAGGGAGCTGGGGCAGACATCAGGGCAGAAGGTGTAACCGAAGTAGATCAGTTGAAATTTGCCCAACATATCCCGATCTGTAAATGGTCTGCCCCGATGATCCTGCAAGATGAAACGGGTACCAATCTTGTTCGATAAGAGGGGCTGATCTTCGGTTATGGCGATGGCTTCATGCTGCAGACACTGGCTGATGGTTGCGGTATTCCACTCCATCAGCTTGAAATACAAATCGGGGCCGGCCTCGAACCGGCTGCCGAGGCTGTCTATCGCTTTGATGTTGATGTCGATTCCCTGTGTCAGCAGGTTGATATCCTCCTGAGCGACCTGTTGTTCTGTAAGCAAGCAGCGGTAGTGGTCATTTAATAGCCTGCTCCGGTTGGTGAGCAGTGTGGAGCCGTTGAGTGGCATTGTCGGAGAGCGCAGGACCGTGCTGCCGATCTTCAAGGCATAGGCCTGTTCAAAATATTGCAGGTTGTCGTAGTAGCTCATTCCAGCACCACCCTGGAGGCCTCGATAGCTGTATTCCAGCTGACGATCGAGCGCTGAGAGTCGGGCAAAAACTGTTTTCCGGTTATCGAGATAGAGTGATTTGCGTGCCGGGTCTCTGCTGATCAGTTCTTGGGTCATCTCTTCAGCCAGTATGATTGCATTTCGGCTATCCAGCCAGAAGTAGGGGTCCCGTTCGTGGTTGTTCCAGCGTGATGGCAGGATCTTCAGTGCCGGATGATCCAGCAGTGTGATGGTCTTTTTCCGGTAGTGCTGTAACGGCTCGGTCAGCGATTGCTCAAGCTCCGGGCCAACCCATAGAATCAGATCGGCCTGATCGATCCGGTCCTGCTGCTCTTTTGAGAGGATGGCTTCATGGGGCAGCTGTTGTCCATGAAACAGCAGTTCAGGGGGACGGGTTCCCTCCATCAGGCCGGATAGTATCGAGTGAACCGGCTTGATGGTGGTGACGATGTGAAGCGGTTCAGTGCCCCAGCTGGGCGGGGTGAGGAGTAGCAGCAGGAGCAGAATCTGCCCGGTGGATCGGATCATTGATCTGTCTGAAGTAGCGGCAGGCTTGTTGAAAATTGCTGACGGAGTTCCTCAATACCATGATCAACCTGCCGATTCAGCAATGGTTCCGCCGGACAGGGCTCGTTCGCCTTGATCATGGAGAGAAAAGAGCGGTTGGTCGATTGGTCGAATGCCTCACCAATGACTCGCAGCTTCGGCACGGTATCGACCAGTGCATGTTTCATTTTTCGGGTCTGTTCAATCATGCGGCAGTTGAGAGCGATTCCGTTGAGTGCCCCCAGTCGGTTGACAGCCTCGAACTGCTGCTCGCTCACTGCAATAGAGAGCGGCGAGTGGGTGAGTGAAAACAACAGCAGTAGTGCGGGTATGGTTCGGATCATTTGCATCGCATGGTATCAGATGAGAGACTGTTTCGGTGTTGATACAGATCAAGAACCCCTGGGTGCAGGCCATCCGCCCTCAGACGCTGTCGCTATCGCTGGTGCCGGTGATGGTGGGTAGTGCAATTGCGCAATCAGAACAGCAGCAGTTTAGTGTGATACTGTTTTCGGCCATCGTCGTGGCGGCACTACTGATCCAGATTGGAACCAATCTCTACAATGATGTTGGTGATGCACTGCGTGGTGCCGATGGGCCGGGCCGATTGGGACCGAAACGTGTCGTTGCGGAGGGTTGGTTATCTGCTGCACAGGTACGACGTGTAGCTCGAGCCTGCTTTGCGGCGGCACTATTGGTGGGGGTCTATCTGGTTCAGCAGGGAGGAGTACCGATCCTGATGCTCGGGATCGCTGCCATCATATCCGGTATCGCCTATACTGCAGGCCCAAGACCGATCGCCTATACCGGTTTGGGAGAGCTCTTCGTCTTCCTCTATTTCGGGCTGTTGGCTGTGGGTGGAACCGTCTGGCTCATGCAGCAGAGCTGGAGTGTTGGCACATTGTGGGCTGGCTCCGCTGTGGGGCTGATCGCTGCCGCAGTACTGGTGGTCAACAACTATCGGGATATTGAAACCGATCGGCCGGTGGGGAAGAAGACATTGGCGGTGCTGCTGGGGCGGGAGAGAACACGTCGGCTCTACACGCTGCTGATACTGTTTCCATTTGTATCGGCCTATGGAACGATGGTCATGCTGGAAAGAGAACAGCTGTTCTGGGTCATGATATTGGCATTTCCGGTGGCGCTCTATCTGGTACGATTGATCTACCGTCTGCCTCATGGTCAGGCACTCAACCGGCTGTTGAGGCTGACGGCACAATTTCAGCTACTCTTTTCTACACTGTTGATGATTGGAATCCTGGTATGAAGCTGCAACAGAAGATACACCTGCTCACAGTGTCATGGTCAACGCCGACCCATTCGAGCAGATCATGAGCCAGTCTCCGGAAGATCGTGAAGATCACCAGCTCTCCCGCAGCTTTGGTTACCGTGAAGTAGATGCGGATGAGCGCAGACAGAATATTCAGGCCGTGTTCGAGACGGTGGCCCCCCGCTACGATTTGATGAATGACATCATGAGCTTCGGTATACACCGGCTCTGGAAGCGCAGCCTGGTGAGTGGCATGGAGGTGGGGGAGAACGAGACGGTGGTTGATCTGGCTGGCGGCACCGGGGATGTTGCTGCACTGATTGCGGCCCGGGGGCATCCAGTGGTGGTTGTCGATCCGAGTGAGGCGATGATGTCCGTGGGACAGGCACGGCATGGGGATCTGGTAGCGTTTCGCTTGGGTAGTGCTGAGGACATTCCATTTGAGGATGATTCGATAGACTGCCTTTCCATCTCCTTCGGTATCCGTAATGTCACCCATCTGGAACAGAGTCTTGCGGAGATCCACCGTGTCCTCAAACCGGGGGGGCGTTTTTTCTGTCTGGAATTTTCTCGTCCCCACTGGTGGCTGAAACCGTTCTACGACTTTCACTCCTTTTACATCATTCCACGTCTGGGGGCATGGGTCGCCAAGGCACCGATTGCCTATACCTACCTGGTCGAGTCGATCCGTCGTTTTCCGGATCAACAGGAGATGGCGTCATTGATTGAGTCTGCAGGCTTTCAAGAGGTCAAATACCGCAATCTCAGTTTTGGGATTGCTGCAATCCATCGCGGAATCAAATAGTGTGGGCCTTCGGAAGATGGAGGAGGCTGATCTTGATGAGCGCAAACTCATACGCAGACCCTTTGGGGAAGAACCGCCCTCGTTCCAACTGAAATCATTCAACATATATGGCAAGATGTCTATCAGATAAGATATGCCACGAATTGACTCACAAAAAAAGTAACCGAAGGAGAACGATGAAATAGGTCGTT
>CAYFOR010000058.1:0-16973 GCA_964344785.1 uncultured Piscirickettsiaceae bacterium | reverse complement strand
CGGTTGGTCCAGCGCTGGGTCAGCACGGTGTCAATATCATGGAGTTCTGTAAGGCCTTCAATGCGGCTACACAGAGCCTGGAGCAGGGTATGCCTGTTCCGGTTGTGATCACGGTTTATAGCGATCGCAGCTTCACCTATATCACCAAGACTCCACCTGCCTCGATTCTGTTGAAGAAGGCGGCAGGCATCAAATCTGGTAGTGGTGAGCCCAATCTGAAGAAGGTGGGTACCGTTACCCGTGCGCAGTTGGAAGAGATTGCAAATACCAAGATGACCGATCTTAACGCGAATGACCTCGATGCAGCCGTTCGTATCATTGCAGGCAGTGCGCGTAGCATGGGCCTGAATGTGGAGGATTAATCATGGCGAAGATGAGCAAGCGAGCAAAGGTGATTGCCGAGAAGGTTGAGGTCGGCAAACAGTATGAGGCAACGGAGGCCTTCAACTTGTTGAAGGAAATTTCCAGCGTCAAGTTTGAAGAGTCGGTAGACGTCAGCATTAATCTGGGTGTGGACCCTCGTAAGTCGGATCAGGTCGTACGTGGCTCTACAGTACTGCCGAATGGAACCGGCAAGAGTGTACGAGTTGCTGTCTTCACTCAAGGTGCCAATGTGGATGCAGCCAAGGAGGCGGGAGCCGACGTGATTGGCATGGACGATCTGGCAGAGAGCATCAAGGGAGGAGATCTCAATTTTGATGTGGTGATTGCCTCTCCGGATGCGATGGGCGTTGTTGGTAGATTGGGGCAGATTCTGGGCCCCCGCGGATTGATGCCCAACCCCAAGGTTGGCACCGTTTCCCCGGATGTGGCGGGTGCAGTTCGTAATGCCAAATCGGGCCAGGTACGTTACCGTACAGACAAGGCCGGTATCATTCATTGCTCTATCGGCAAGGTCACATTCACCCCGGAGCAGTTGATTGGAAATCTGCAGGCGCTATTGAATGATCTGAACAAGAAAAAGCCCAGTAGTGCCAAAGGGGTTTATATGAAGAAGGTGACCGTTTCTACAACAATGGGGCCTGGCGTGGCACTGGACCAGGCCACACTGGAAGCTTAAATAGTCAGGAAAAGAACTTTGCACTGTTGCCACTTTTTCGGGGCGACAGTCGTCAAAGACCGTTGGTGCCTGTATGGGTTTAATGTCTGTCGCACAGACGCCAACGTAGACGGTGCTCAGAATACTGTTGTGCCGTGGGTGGGAGAGCCGCTGGTTGTATGGTGATCCCGAATGCGCATTTTGCGCGAAAAAGGTCAGAGTGATCTGACCTTGGTGATATGGAGAAAAGTACGTGGCATTGAATCTTGATGAGAAGAAGGCCGTCGTCGCAGAGGTGAACGAAGTTGCATCCTCTGCACTCTCCGTTGTTGCGGCTGAGTATCGTGGACTCACCGTGGAAGAGCTAACCGAGTTGCGTGTCAAATCCCGTGAGGCAGGCGTACAGATCAGGGTGGTCAAGAATACCCTGGCACGACGTGCCTTTGAGGATACCGGCTACGCATGCATGAATGAGGCCTTGGTTGGGCCACTGATCCTTGGATTCTCGATGGAGGATCCAGGTGGTGCAGCTCGGGTGATGAAGGCGTTCGCCAAAGAGCATGACAAATTGATTGTCAAGGCGCTCTCATTGGGGGATACCTTGTTGGATGCTTCCCAGTTGGGCACCGTTGCCGATCTACCGACTCGCGAACAGGCACTTGCAATGTTGCTTGGTGTGATGAAGGCGCCGGTCGAGAAGTTCGTACGTACATTGGCTGAGCCACATGCGAAGCTGGTTCGTACGGTTGCTGCGGTACGTGATGCGAAAGAGGCAGCGTAACAACGATTGAGATCTGATGGTGATTTGACGTTGGGACAGGGTAGTGGATTGCTGGCCGAACCCGACACAACAGTAAAAATTTTTTTAGGAGTAATTCAAAATGGCAGTAACAAAAGACGAAATCCTGGAAGCCATTTCCAACATGAGTGTGATGGAGGTCGTTGAACTGATCTCTGATATGGAAGAGAAGTTCGGCGTATCGGCAGCAGCTCCTGTTGCAGTAGCTGCAGGCCCGGCTGCCGGTGGTGATGCCGGTGGTGCAGCGGCGGAAGAGAAGACCGAATTTGACGTGGTTCTGGCGGGCTTCGGTGACAACAAGGTAGCTGTGATCAAGGCCGTTCGCGGCGCAACTGGGCTGGGTCTGAAAGAGGCCAAGGCACTGGTTGAGTCTGCGCCAGCACCGATCAAGGAGGGCGCATCCAAGGATGAGGCTGAATCCTTGAAGAAAGATCTGGAAGAGGCTGGCGCATCGGTTGAGATCAAGTAAGCCTTCCTTGACCAAGATTCGCATTGATGCGATCTGGCTGGCGGCCCACCAGGGATCCCCTGAGGGCCGCTGGCCTTTTTGCGCTGTATGACTGGTTGTTTTCAGGCTACAGCGAAGAGTTGATTTGGTGGCTGGCGTGAATGAACCGCCGACCACTACAGATTTTGAATGATAGAGGGTTTTAATGGCATACGCATTTACTGAAAAGAAGAGAATTCGAAAGAGTTTTGGTAAACGTCCCGATGTGATGGAGGTGCCCTATTTGCTGGCCATTCAGCTGGACTCTTTCCGTGACTTCCTGCAGATGGGAGTAGCGGAAGAGGCGCGCAAGAATCTTGGCCTGCAGGCTGCCTTCACTTCAATCTTCCCGATTGAGGCGTACTCTGGAAGTGCTGCTCTTGAGTATGTCAGTTACCGTCTGGGTGTTCCTGCATTCGATGTGCAGGAGTGCCAGCAGCGTGGTATGACCTATGCAGCACCATTGCGGGTCAAGGTGCGTTTGGTAATCTATGACAAGAACGCCAAAAACAAGGTAGTCAAGGATATCAAGGAGCAGGAGGTCTATATGGGAGATATCCCGTTGATGACCGAGAACGGCACCTTTGTTGTCAATGGTACCGAGCGAGTCATCGTCTCTCAGTTGCACCGCTCTCCCGGTGTCTTTTTTGAACATGACAAGGGCAAGACCCACTCTTCCGGAAAGCTGCTCTTCTCTGCACGTGTCATTCCCTACCGTGGCTCCTGGCTCGACTTCGAATTTGATCACAAGGATCTGCTCTATGTTCGTATCGACCGTAGACGCAAATTACCTGCAACAATCCTGCTGCGTGCCCTCGGATATGGTGTACAGGAGATGCTCGATCTCTTTTTCGAGATGGATCAATTTGTCGTCGGTGAAGAGGGTTATCAGTTCGAGTTGATCCCCGACCGGCTACGTGGTGAGGTTGCCAGCTTTGACATCAAGGCGGATGGCAAGACCATTGTCGAATCCGGGCGCAAGATCACGGGACGCCATATCCGCCAGATGGACAATGCGGGCATCAAGTCGCTGGATGTCCCGACAGAGTTTGTGATGGGCCGAACACTGGGGCATGACCTAGTGGATCAGGAGAGTGGTGAGCTGATTGCGGCTGCCAATGATGAGATTACCGAAGAGCTGCTGAGTACCATTCAGCAGTCAGGGGTTAGTGCGTTCAAAACGCTCTATGTCAATGACCTGGACCGTGGAGACTACCTCTCCGAGACCCTGAGAAATGACACCACCACCAGCCAACTGGAGGCTCAGGTCGAGATCTATCGGATGATGCGTCCTGGTGAGCCGCCAACCCAGGAGTCTGCAGAGAATCTTTTCCATAGCCTCTTTTTCAGCTTTGACCGCTATGACCTATCTGCAGTAGGGCGGATGAAGTTCAACCGTCGCCTCTCCCGCGAAGAGTTGACCGGAGAGGGAACCCTCTCCAACGAAGATATTGTGGATGTGATCAAGACACTGATCAATATCAAGGACGGGCATGGGCTGGTAGATGATATCGACAACCTTGGCAATCGCCGTATCCGCAGTGTCGGTGAGATGGCAGAGAATCAGTTCCGTATCGGACTGGTGCGTGTGGAGCGTGCGGTCAAGGAGCGCCTCAATCTGGCGGAATCCGACGGATTGATGCCACAGGAGTTGATCAACGCCAAACCCATTTCAGCGGCAATCAAGGAGTTTTTCGGCTCCAGCCAGCTCTCCCAGTTCATGGATCAGGTCAACCCGTTGTCGGAAGTGACTCACAAGCGGCGGATCTCGGCACTGGGTCCAGGCGGGTTGACTCGTGAACGTGCAGGCTTTGAGGTGCGCGATGTGCACCCGACCCATTATGGCCGGGTCTGCCCGATTGAGACCCCGGAGGGTCCGAACATCGGTCTGATCAATACACTGGCCGTTTATGCCCGTACCAATGAATACGGATTCCTTGAAACGCCCTACCGCAAGGTGGTGGATAGTCAGGTAACCGATGAGGTGGTGTATCTGTCGGCCTATGATGAGATCAACCATCACATCGCTCAGGCCAGCGCCAATACCGATGGTGAGGGCCGCCTGACGGATGACCTGCTCTCCTGCCGTTATCAGAACGAATTCACCATGGCCTCGCCCGACATGATCGAGTACATGGATATCTCTCCGCGTCAGATCGTATCAGTTGCGGCTTCGTTGATCCCATTCCTCGAGCACGATGATGCAAACCGTGCATTGATGGGGGCCAACATGCAGCGTCAGGCGGTTCCAACCATGCGTGCCGAGAAGCCGCTGGTAGGCACCGGTATCGAGCGTGATGTGGCCGTCGACTCAGGGGTGGCCGTGGTCGCCAGGCGTGGTGGCGTGGTTGACTTCGTTGACGGTAGTCGTATTGTGGTTCGTGTCCATGATGACGAGACGAGCGCTGGCGAGTCAGGTGTCGATATCTACAACATGATCAAGTACACCCGCTCCAACCAGAACACCTGTATCAACCAGCGCCCGCTGGTCCGGCCAGGTGATGTGATTGCACGGGGTGATGTACTGGCAGACGGCCCTTCGACCGATATGGGTGAGCTGGCGTTGGGTCAGAACCTCACCGTCGCCTTCATGCCATGGAACGGCTACAACTTTGAGGACTCCATCCTGATCTCGGAGCGTGTGGTCGAGGAGGATCGCTATACCACGATCCATATCGAAGAGCTCACCTGTATGGCGCGTGATACCAAGTTGGGGCCGGAGGAGATCACCTCCGATATTCCCAATGTGGGTGAATCTGCACTGAGAAAGCTGGATGAGTCCGGCATTATCTATATTGGTGCAGAGGTGCAGCCGGGAGATATTCTGGTAGGCAAGGTGACGCCAAAGGGCGAGACCCAGTTGACACCGGAAGAGAAGCTACTTCGTGCTATTTTTGGTGAGAAGGCATCCGATGTGAAGGATACTTCGCTGCGTGCCAAATCATCGATGGCCGGTACCGTGGTCGACGTGCGGGTCTTCACCAGAGACGGCATCAAGAAGGACAAGCGGTCGCTCGATATTGAGCAGATGGAACTGGATGACGTGCGCAAAAACCTCAACTCGCGTCAGGCCATTATCGAACAGGATATTTTCCAGCGTCTGGAGAAGCTGTTGGTCGGCAAGATAGCCGATGGTGGTCCAGGCAATGTCAAGGCGGGAGACAAGGTCACCAAGAGCTACCTTAAAGAGATCGGTGAACAGAAGTGGTTCCAGATCCGCATGCGCAGCGAAGAGATCAACGAGCAGCTGGAGCGTTCACAGGAGCAGCTCAAACAGCAGCGCGAAGAGATCGAGACGATCTATGAGGAGAAAAAGTCGAAGATCACCGGTGGTGATGATCTGGCACCGGGTGTGCAGAAGATGGTCAAGGTCTATGTGGCGGTCAAGCGTCGCATCCAGCCTGGTGACAAGATGGCGGGACGTCATGGTAACAAGGGTGTAATCTCGCGCATTGTTCCCATTGAGGATATGCCGCATATGGATGACGGCACGCCGGTTGATATCGTGCTGAATCCGCTCGGTGTACCTTCCCGTATGAATATCGGACAGGTATTGGAGGTTCATCTCGGTTGGGCCGCCAAGGGGCTGGGGCTCAAGATTGCCGGTATGCTCGATAGTGGTGCCGATACCAAGAACCTGCGTGATTTCCTCAACGAAATCTATAACGTCAGTGGCAAGCAGGAGGACCTCGACTCATTCGGTGATGAAGAGTTACTGGAGATGGCCGGTAATCTGAGGCGCGGCATTCCGATGGCAACCCCGGCCTTTGATGGTGCTCATGAGGAGGAGATCAAACGCATGCTGCAGTTGGCCGATCTCCCGGAGAGTGGTCAGACCACCCTCTACGATGGTCGTACCGGAGAGCCTTTCGATCGTCCGGTTACGGTTGGTGTGATGCATATCATCAAACTGAACCACCTGGTTGCGGACAAGATGCATGCCCGTTCAACCGGCCCATACAGCCTGGTTACCCAACAGCCGTTGGGTGGTAAGGCACAGTTTGGCGGTCAGCGCTTTGGTGAGATGGAGGTCTGGGCGCTTGAAGCATACGGAGCCTCTCATGTTCTTCAGGAGATGCTGACCGTGAAGTCGGATGACGTTACTGGTCGTACCCGTATGTACAAGAATATTGTCGATGGTGATCATCGTATTGATGCCGGGATGCCGGAATCCTTCAACGTACTGTTGAAAGAGATTCGTTCACTGGCAATTGATATTGACCTGGAACAGTTGGACTGAAGCCGAGCCGTTCTGACTGCTGACTGTTTCGCAAGGAGATAGAAGAAGAGATGAAAGATCTACTCAATTTTTTGAAGGCCCAACAAGAGACCGAGGATTTTGACGCCATTCGAATCGGACTGGCTGCACCCGAAAAGATCCGTTCCTGGTCCTATGGCGAGGTCAAAAAACCGGAGACCATCAACTACCGTACCTTCAAGCCGGAGCGCGATGGCCTCTTCTGTGCCAAGATTTTTGGCCCGATCAAGGATTACGAGTGCCTCTGCGGCAAGTACAAGCGACTGAAGCATCGTGGAGTGATCTGTGAAAAGTGTGGTGTCGAGGTCACCCTCTCCAAGGTTCGTCGTGAGAGGATGGGACACATCGATCTGGCCAGTCCGGTTGCCCATATCTGGTATCTGCGCTCGCTGCCATCCCGTCTCGGCATGTTGCTCGATATCTCGTTGAAGAATATCGAGCGGGTACTCTATTTCGAGTCCTTCATTGTGGTAGAACCGGGTCTGACCGATCTGGAGCGTGGACAGTTGTTGACTGATGATCAGTATCTGGATGCGATCGAGGAGTGGGGCGACGAGTTTGATGCCCGTATGGGAGCCGAGGCGATCGAGGAGCTGATCAAGGGAATGGACCTGCAGGTGATCTCCGCCCAGCTGCGCGAAGAGCTGGCGGCCACCCGCTCCGAGGCCAAGACCAAGAAGCTCTCCAAGCGACTGAAGCTGATCGAGGGTTTTATCGAGTCCGGCAACAAGCCGGAATGGATGTTGTTACGGGTGCTGCCGGTACTGCCACCTGAACTGCGTCCGCTGGTACCTCTGGAAGGTGGGCGTTTTGCCACCTCGGATCTCAACGACCTCTATCGTCGGGTGATCAACCGTAACAACCGTCTCAAGAGACTGCTGGACCTCTCTGCACCGGACATCATCGTTCGTAACGAGAAACGCATGCTGCAGGAGTCGGTCGATGCACTGCTCGATAACGGACGCCGTGGTCGTGCGGTGACCGGTACCAACAAGCGGCCATTGAAGTCGCTGGCCGATATGATCAAGGGCAAGCAGGGTCGTTTCCGTCAGAATCTGCTTGGAAAACGTGTCGACTATTCCGGGCGTTCGGTCATTGTGGTTGGACCAACCCTGAAGCTGCACCAGTGCGGCTTGCCCAAGGCGATGGCGCTGGAGCTGTTCAAGCCATTTATCTTCGGCAAGCTGCAGTTGCGTGGTCTGGCAACCACCATCAAGGCCGCCAAGAAGATGGTTGAGCGGGAAGAGGGAATCGTCTGGGATATTCTGGATGAGGTGATTCGTGAGCATCCGGTGATGCTGAACCGCGCACCGACCCTGCACCGGCTGGGCATTCAGGCCTTTGAGCCGGTACTGATTGAGGGTAAGGCGATTCAGCTCCATCCACTGGTCTGTACCGCCTTCAATGCGGACTTCGATGGTGACCAGATGGCCGTCCATGTGCCACTGTCAATCGAGGCACAGCTGGAGGCTCGTACTCTGATGCTGGCCAGTAATAATGTACTCCATCCCGCCAATGGTGAGCCGATCATTGTGCCGACCCAGGACGTGGTGCTTGGGCTCTACTACATGACCCGTGAGCGTATTGCGGCCAAGGGTGAGGGGATGATCTTCTCGGGTATCAACGAGGTGCGTCGTGCCTACGACAGCCATCTGGTCGAAATTCACGCCAAAATACAGGTGAGGGTCCACGATAGCCAGGTCGATGATGCCGGTACTGTCGAACATTCGGTGAAGCGTGTAGAGACAACGGTTGGTCGTGCGCTGCTCAGCGAGATCCTTCCGGTAGGGCTGCCCTTTGAGGTGATCAACAAGACCTTGACTAAGCGGGTGATCTCCGGGCTGGTGGATATCTGTTATCGAACCCTGGGATTGAAGGCTACCGTACTGTTTGCCGACAAACTGATGTATACCGGTTTTGCCAACTCTACCCGTGCCGGGATCTCGATTGGTGCAGACGACATGATCATTCCTGAAGACAAGGCACGAATCCTTTCGGACGCCGAATCAGAGGTGAAGGAGATTCAGGAGCAGTACGCAACCGGACTGGTAACCAATGGCGAGCGCTACAACAAGGTGGTCGACATCTGGACCCACGCCAATGATCAGGTGGCCAAGGCGATGATGGACAAGATCGGGACTGAGGATGCCTTTGACAGAGAGGGCAATACCGTCACTCAGGACTCGTTCAACTCGATCTTCATGATGGCGGATTCCGGTGCGCGAGGTTCTGCTGCGCAGATTCGTCAGCTTGCCGGAATGCGTGGTTTGATGGCCAAGCCGGATGGCTCGATCATTGAGACGCCGATTACTGCAAACTTCCGTGAGGGGTTGAATGTACTGCAGTACTTCATCTCTACGCATGGTGCTCGTAAGGGACTCGCCGATACCGCATTGAAGACCGCAAATTCCGGTTATCTCACCCGTCGTCTGGTGGATGTATCGCAGGATCTGGTAGTGACCGAGCATGACTGTGGCACCACGGATGGTGTGTTGATGTATACCCTGATTGAGGGTGGTGATGTGATTGAGCCACTGCGGGAGCGTGTATTGGGGCGTGTTACGGCTGAAAATGTAATGAAGCCGGGTACCGAAGAGGTGCTGATTCCGATCAATAGCCTGATTGATGAGAAGATAGCAGATCTGCTGGAGGCCAACAGTGTCGACCAGATGCGGGTACGTTCCATTATCACCTGCGAGACCCGTGATGGTGTCTGTGCCAAGTGTTACGGGCGTGATCTGGCGCGTGGTGATCTGATCAGTGAAGGCGAGTCGATTGGTGTGATCGCGGCTCAGTCGATCGGTGAGCCGGGCACCCAGTTGACCATGCGTACCTTCCACATCGGTGGTGCCGCTTCACGTGCTGCTGCTGATAATAGTGTGGATGTCAACAACAAGGGTACTGTTCATCTCCACAATGTCCGTTTCGTTGAACACGCCGATGGCCATAAGGTGGCAGTCTCCCGTTCCGGTGAGATCGCGGTAGTTGACGAGCAGGGGCGTGAGCGTGAGCGTTACAAGATTCCTTACGGTGCCGAGATTGCAGTTAATGAAGGCGATGGCGTTGATCCGGGCCAGGCAGTCGTCAGCTGGGACCCGCACACCCACCCGGTTGTCACCGAGGTGGCCGGTAACGTCCGCTTCAACTACTTCGTTGACGGGGTCTCCTTCCGTAAGGAGACCGACGAGGTGACGGGGCTGGTCAGCGTAGTGGTGACCGACTCCAAACAGCGTGCAGTGGGCGAGCAGACCGTTACCGTCCATGATGGCAAGGGTGGCTCTCATGAAGAGGTGGTCGGCAATCGAGACCTGCGGCCGATGGTGATGCTGGTGGATGATCAGGGACAGGAGATCATGATCCCCGGTACCAGTGTTCCGGCCCAGTACTTCCTTCCTGCAGGTGCCATCGTCACCGTTGAGGATGGTGGCAGCGTAGGGGTGGGTGACGTACTGGCTCGCATTCCGCAGGAGGCGGGCAAGACCCGCGATATTACCGGTGGTCTGCCGCGTGTTGCCGACCTCTTCGAAGCACGTAAGCCGAAGGAGCCTGCAGTGATGGCCGAACAGACCGGTACCATCACCTTCGGCAAGGAGACCAAGGGCAAGCAGCGGGTGGTCATCATTGGTGAGAATGGCGAGCAGACCGAGACACTGATTCCCAAATTCCGCCATGTTACCGTGTTCGAAGGTGAGCATGTGGAGAAGGGTGAGGTGATTGTGGATGGTGCGCCGGACCCGCATGATATTCTGCGTCTGAAAGGGATTCCCGAACTTGCCCGCTATATCATCAACGAGGTCCAGGATGTCTACCGACTGCAGGGCGTAGGCATCAATGACAAGCATATCGAGTGTATTGTGCGTCAGATGTTGCGCCGTGTCGTTGTGGTCAGCCCGGGAGACAGCCGCTTCCTTCAAGGGGAGCAGGTGGAACGTGCCCGTATGTTGGATGAGAATGACCGTGTGACGGCATTGGGCAAGATGCCGGCAACCTATGAGAACGTGCTGCTGGGTATTACCAAGGCCTCACTGGCAACAGACTCGTTTGTCTCTGCCGCTTCGTTCCAGGAGACGACCCGCGTTCTTACCGAGGCTTCCGTTACCGGTAAGCTGGATGATCTGCGTGGCCTCAAGGAGAATGTCATTGTTGGTCGCCTGATTCCTGCAGGTACCGGTCTCTCCTATCACAATCAGCGTCGGCAGCGTCGTGGACTGTTTGCCGGGGCCGATATCCCGGTAGCGTCGTCCAGCAGCAATGATGAGACTGTTACCGATGAAGAAGAGATGGCACCTGCCGAAGGCTCTGTAGAGGAGTAACCTCCTCCACATCACGCCTACCGGTTGGAGAGCAGTCTGGAAACACCCTGGTCGTTTACACGATCAGGGTGTTTCCGTTATTGGAGCGGCTGCCAAGGCCGTCATTCAGTAGCGTGCAGATGCTTTTTGAGTACATTCATCAAACTCTCTTTTTCGATCGGCTTCCCGATAAAGTCGTTACAGCCGGCCGTTTCAAATTGCTCTCGGTGTTTCTGCATGACGTTGGCAGTCACTGCAATGACCGGCATCTGATATCCCTGTTGACGGATGACTGAGAAGGCCTCGATTCCATCCATCTCCGGCATCTGCATATCCATCAGGATCAGGTCATATTCATTTTTCCTGATCTCTTCTACCGCCTTTCGTCCATTGTTTACCGACGTGACGGTGATGCCCACCTTTTCCAGCATCCGTCTGATCAGCAGCTGTATTGCAGCAGTGTCTTCCGCCAACAGTACCTTCCCACTCAGGTGGAGCTTCTTGCCGGTCTCTCCAGTGGTGGCCTCGGTCGTACTCTCTGCCTTCGGTTGCCCACCCGGTTGATAGGGTAGGCTCAGGGTGAAACGAGAACCTTCCCCATATGTACTCCTCGCAGTGACAGTCCCCCCCATATGTTCGGCCAGGTTGAGGGAGATGAAGAGGCCGAGCCCGCTGCCTCCAAACCTTCGGCAGATCGACCCGTCCTCCTGCTGGAATCGCCTGAACAGTTTTTCCATGTTTTCCGGTTGAATACCGATTCCGGTATCGCTCACGATGAATTGAAGCTGCTCTCCCGTCTGCTCTACCGTGAGGGTGATCGCCCCTTTTTCGGTAAACTTGAGTGCATTGCCAATCAGATTGATGAGGATCTGTTTGATCCGCTGGCGATCACCAATGAGCAGGTTGGTTTTTGTATAACGGTTCTCGGTCTGCAGCGTGAGCCCCTTCTCTTTTATCTTGCCGATCAGCATCCCTCGAATCTCTTCGATCAGTTGGGGCAGTGAGTAGTGGATCTCCTCGATTGTGAATTTACCCGATTCGATCTTGGACATGTCGAGGATGTCGTTGACCAGGGTGAGTTGATTCTCTCCGGCGATGTGGATCTGCTTGAGGTTTTCTCGCTGCTTCGGGTCGGTGATTTCCGGTAGCAACTCACCACAAAAACCGAGTATGGCAGTCAGTGGGGTGCGAAGTTCATGGCTCATGGTGGCCATGAATTCATCCTTGGTATTGATGGCCTTCAGTAGAGACTGCTCAAGAAGTTTCTGGGAGGTGATGTCGGTCTGGATAGAGACAACACGCTCGATCTCTCCCTGAAAATTTCTGAATGGTACAAAAGTGCCCTGTACCCAATAGGTACCATCATCCTTGCTGCGCTGGCTGATCTCTCCTTGCCAGATGCCGTGGTCAATAATGCCCTGCCATATCTGTCTGTTCAGTTCACCGGCGTGCCGTTCCCTGACAAGATCAGTGAGAGGCTGGCCAACCAGTTCATTTTTTGTGAAGCCGCTGACCTCGCGGTGTTTTTCATTGGCATCCACTAGGATGCCATGAGGATTCAGCACAGTAACCAGCGCGTGATCATTCAGTGCGGTCTCAAGCTGTTCCAGTTGGTATGAGCGGGACCGAACACGCTGTTCCAGCTGTTGGTTGGTTTTCTTGATCAACTCAAACAACCGGATCTCCGTCTTCAGTACAAGCCATAACGCCACTGCATAGGCGGCAAATCGTAGAACATGCCAGCCCCACCAGGCCACATCCCAGAGTTCCGAATACTGAAACATGATAGCAGCCGCGCCGAACAGAAAGCAGTGAAGGGAAAAGAGCAGATCATCATAATTTCCGGTTGCCTTGTAGGAGAGCAGTAGACGCACGCCGCCGAGTAGAAAGAAGCCGCCGCCTGCCAAATTGAGCACACTCGCCACAGGGCTGAAAGCGGGCAACCCTTCCGGTTGCTGCACCAGCATCACAGGGATCGACTCCGGGTACAGTAGAGAGATCAGGCCGGTTGTGGTCGCGATGGTGAAAACCGTTTGTACCCCCCAGCGTTGGAAATGGCTTTCAATAAAACGGTTCCACCAGATGGCATGCATGAGCAGACCACCTGCAAATACTGCAATGCTGTGAAACCAGACAAAGAGGTTGCCGCTGTGCGTCAGGGCATGGAAGAGGTCAAACATCCCCATCGTCAGCAGGGCAATGGCGATGATGATGTTGAAACTGGAACCTTTACCGCTCTTCTCGAGCTTCAGCAGAACCCAGGAGACCCAGAATGCAATCAGTGATCCGGCTATTTCGATGGAGGCATGGACGGGATGGTGCTCCCACCGTATTTCACTGAAGATCGTCTCATTGATCAAGGTAAAGAAAAAGTGCAGCAGCAGACTACCTGCAATCAGAGCCCAGATTATTTTACGGGATTGCGGGTGCTTCAGTATCGGATTCTCCTGCATGACTCCTTCCCCCTTCTATCCTTAAGAAATCAATACGTCACGAAATATAGTATCACGGTATGCGCTGATATGACATTGAGTGTCTGAGTATATTGGTAACGTCGAGATGGGCTTGTCGAGACAGCAATAGTGGATTTGTCAATAAATTGTGTTGTGATTCTGGTATTTTTGGATTATTATTCGAATAATATTCGTTTTTGAGGTGATTTTGATGGATCGAAGAGAGAAGCGGGAGCAGAGAGAGCAGGAGATTATCGAGCAGTCGATCTCTCTTTTTGCAGAACAGGGGTTTCTTGGAGTACGGATGTCCGATGTCGCCAGGGAGACTCAATACTCGATGGGAACGATCTATAGCCACTTCGAAAGCAAGGAGGATCTGTTGGTGGCCTGTGCACAGCGTCTGGTGGAGGAGCATCGGATGATTTTTCACCTGGTTCAGGCCAGGCCAATACCGGCGATGGAGCAGATCATCGCACTGGTTCAGGCCCTCTGGATGGTTTCGATCCACTTTCCCGAGTTGCTTGAGATCGAGAATCTTGCATTGATGCCTTCTGTCTGGCGCAGGGCAACCGTACAGCGGGTAGAACAGTATGACCATCTCCATGTGGAGCTGGCCGATGAGATTCGTGCAATGGCACAGGAAGCACTACCGGATAATTTTCCCAATTACCTTGATTTGGAACCGCAGGAACAGGCTGATTTTTGTGATGTCCTGACGCATGGCTTGTGGGGCCTGTCGATCGGCCTGAATTCAATCATCCACTCTGCTTATGCAAAGGGAAAGTCAGAGAGAGAGTCTTGTCAGAATTCCGATATCGTCGATTTTTTCACGACCAACCACGTTCACTTTCTTCAAGGGTATGGGTGGCAGAGTGAGGCACCGTTTGAGCTATTTGAGCGCGGTAAGGAGATCGCATTGGCGACATTGGAGCAGACCAGCTGGTTCAATTCAGAGAATAGGGGGTATGGAGATGAAAAATAGGTATATGACCATCCCGTTGATTGCGATCCTCAGCAGTGGCTGTGTAGAGCGACCTCAACTGACTTCGATATCGCAACCGATACCGGTGCAGTATGTGAGTGAAGCGGATACGGTTGATCTCTCTGGAAAGCAGCAGCTAAAGAGCGTTGATATGATTCCGAGCCGGTGGTGGCAGCTGCTTCAGTCGGAGACCATCAATGAGCTGGTTGAGAAAGGATTGGCAAACAGTCCCACCTTGGAGATGGCTGCAGCCAAACTACAGTCTGTCGAATCACTCCATCAGGCAGAGCATGGAGAGCTGATGCTGCCGACCGTTGATCTGTCGCTTTCCGGCAACCGTTCACATACTTCAGGTGCTGAAGTGGGATTGGTCGGGGCAGGTTCGCAGCTCAACCTCTATAAGGGAGTGCTGGAGTTGGACTATCAGGTTGACCTGTTTGAAGGTAATCGAAACCGCTTGGAAGTTTCAGCCGGATCAGTCGCCATCGAGCGACATCAGCTACAGGCGGCGGGAGTGACTCTGAGTGCGGAGATAGTTGTCACTGCAATCGAGATCGGAAAGCTGATGGAGCAGATTGCCGCGATGGAATCCATCATCGAGGATGAGAGTGCGCAACTGGCTGTTACGGAGCAGCAGTACAGGATTGGGGTGATTCCGAAGACAGATCTGTTGAGTCAGCGTGCCTCACTGGCCCAGACGAGAACCCGGATGCCGGAGTTGAAGCTTGCATTGTCGAAGGCGAAACATCGTTTGGCGCTGTTGACAGGCACAACGGCGACAGAGATGGGCATGTTGGATATTGCACTTGATCGCATGATGCTGCCGCAACAGGTGCCGATGATCGTACCGTCACAGCTGGTTCAACAGCGTCCTGATATCCGGTTGGCGGAGGCACGGTTGCTGCAGTCGGCCTCGGCGGTTGGGGTGGCAACGGCCAATCGCTATCCCACCTTGAACCTGACTGCCAGTTTTGGGAGCACATCGAATCAGATCGATGAGTTGCTGGACAGTGGCACTGCAGTCTGGGGCATTGGTGCCGGGTTGTTATATCCGCTGTTTCATGGAGATGCGCTGAAAGCCAGGGAGCAGTCGGCAGTAGCAAATTATCAACAGCAGGCGGCTAACTATCGTCAGCAGGTGCTGACGGCATTCCAGCAGGTGGCCGATGCGATTCGTGCGTTGCAGCTTGATAGCGAGCGGCTGCAACTGACCAATCAGGCCGACCAGCTCTCGTCCGATACCCTGGCTCTGGTACAGGCCCAGCACCGACAGGGGGCGGTGAGTTATCTGACACTGTTGAATGCGCAGCGACAGTTGCAGCAGACAAAAATTCAGTCGATTGAGGCGAGGGCGAAGCTCTACAACGATACCGTGGCATTGATTGTCGCGTTGGGTGGTGGCGACTGGCAGCACAAGGAGAGTAACGGATGAAGATCTTGAAACGGATGGTGGTCATGTTGTTGCTGGTTGGTGGCCTGTTCGCCGCAATCTACAGCTATCAGCAGTTCGCTGCCTCGATGATGGCGCAGTTTCTTGCATCCAATGCCAACCCGCCGGTAACGGTGAGTGCAATGGCAGTGGAGTATCAGCCATGGCAGCCGAGACTGGAGGCTATTGGCAGCTTGCGCTCGATTCAAGGGGTATCGATTCAAAGTGAGGTCTCTGGTGTCGTCAAACAGGTCCATTTTCAGTCTGGACAGGAGGTCAGGCAGGGAGCCCTGCTGGTTGAATTGGACAGTACGGTGGAAACGGCACAGTTGGCGGCACTTCGAGCCAGCAGAGAGTTGGCAGAGATCAATCTGGAGCGCGATCGTCAGCAGTTCCGTATCAATGCCATCAGTCAGGCGCAGCTCGATGCGGCCGAGAGTGAATTGAAGAGCCGCAAGGCGCAAGAGGCGCAACAGCAGGCGGTGATCGACAAACGGCAGATCCGAGCCCCGTTCAGTGGTCGCCTTGGTATTCGCCAGGTTGAGGTGGGTGAGTTGCTCAGTCCGGGCGTGACCATTGCCTCGCTGCAGAACACCGAGCGGCTCTATGTCGACTTCTCACTACCACAGCAGTATCTCAGTCAGGTTCGGACGGGACAGCGGTTTACCCTTCATGTGGAGCAGAATGGGCAGCAGGCAGTCGAGGTTGAGGGTGAAATCCATGCGATTCACAGTGAGATTGAACAGGAGAGCCGAAACCTGCGCATCGAGGGGGTGATCGACAATCGGGGGGGGGCGCTGGATGCCGGGAATGTTTGTACACCTGATGGTGGATCGTGGAGAGCCGGTGTCATATTTGACGCTGCCTCAGACCGCCATCAGCTACAACGCCTATGGTGAGACGCTGTTTGTGGTGAAACAGGCGGCAGAAGAGGATGCTCTGCCAACTGCTCAACAGGTTTTTGTCGAGAGTGGCACCAAGCGGGGGGATCAGGTGGCGATTCTCAATGGTATCCGACAGGGTGATCTGGTTGTAACCAGTGGTCAGTTCAAGTTGAAAAACGGGACACCACTGACCATCGACAACTCGGTTGAGCCTGCCAATGCAGCGGCCCCTTCTCCACAGGAGCAGTGATTTGAACTCTGTGCCGGTCGTGTCTCTCCACTGAGGAAACCACTATGAACCCGCCTTATTCACCAAACGGTCATTTCAACGGCTGACTCGCACATATTTT